>CAYGNV010000136.1:0-6716 GCA_964351355.1 uncultured Smithella sp. | reverse complement strand
GAAGGCATTATTGAATATCCCTTGAATAAAGTCATATAATCCGGAGGGCAGCTATGGCCAGAAAAGCAAAGATTGTCCGTAAAACGACAGAAACGGATGTTACGCTGGATATTGATTTGGATAAATCTGTCGGCAGCAAGATCGATACGACCGTTCCTTTTCTGAATCACATGCTGGAGCTCTTTGTCCGTCATGGTCAGTTCAAGCTCGTGATTAAAAGCAAAGGCGATACGGAAATCGACGATCATCATCTGGTTGAAGATCTGGGCATTTGTCTGGGGCAGGCGGTTGGCCAGGCGTTGGGTAAAAAGATCGGTATCCATCGCTACGGTTCGGCGTCCGTGCCAATGGACGAGTGCTTGTGCCGGGTGGATATGGATATTTCCGGCCGTCCCTATCTGATTTACAAGGTCCGGTATGAGCGCCGGAAAATCGGCGGATTTGATCCGGCGCTGGTCAAGGAGTTTTTTAAAGCTTTCACCGATCATAGCGGTATCACGTTGCACATTAATCTTGCTTATGGCAGCAACAGCCACCATATTATCGAAGCAGTCTTTAAAGCCTTTGCTCGGGCGTTGAGGCAGGCCGTGGATATCAATCCGGAAATTTCAGGCGTTCTGTCCACCAAAGGAACGCTCTGATAGAAAGAAGAGGTCTTAAATTGCCGAGTATTGTCTGGATAAGAAAAGTTGGTTGCGCGATATTGCTTTTGACCTTTGTTGTTTTTGTTCCATATACCCTTCAGGCACAGGGAACGGTAACGTCCGTCGATAAAACTGTAACGCGTCTGGCGGTGATTCCTTTTCAGGCGGTGGTGTCCCAAGACAAATCGTCAACGATCCGATGTCCGATTTGCAGCAGTGTCAATGCCGGCGGAATCATTGCCAAAGGCGCCGAAAAGAAAGTTGAAGAAATATTTAACGATAAGTTGAGGGATTTGAAAAATGTGGAAATCATCCCTTTGGAACGAGTGGCGGGCGTCTATCAGCGGACCTCGACGGATTTTCTGAAACAGCCCTTATTGCAGGCGATGCTAAGAGCCGGGAGTGAATTACGCGCGGATGTGATCGCAGTCGGCTATGTTTATCGTTATCGTGAAAGAGTGGGCTATGACTATTCTACAGAGCACCCCGCGTCTGTCGCGTTTGAAATTCACCTGATTTCCGTCAAGGACGGCAATATGCTGTGGCGTGGTATTTTTGATAAAACGCAAAAATCGTTAATGGAAGACGTCTTCCAGATAGCTTCTTTTTTAAAAGGTGGCGCCAAATGGTTGACTGCGCGCGAATTGACGAAGTTAGGCGTTGACGAGGTTTTCTCGACGTTTTCGGGCTTTGAACCCTAATTGGACTATAAGCTCGCTACGATTTTTCTTCTTTGCGGAATATCTCAAACGGATATTCTGAACTTTTTCCATAAAGGAGTTTTAATTTGTTCATCATCCCGGCGGTTGATATAAAAAATGGGCAATGTGTCCGTCTGGCGCAGGGTGATTTTGACCGCGTGACGGTCTATGCCGAAAATCCCGCAGACATGGCGCGACTCTGGGCTCAAAAAGGAGCTAAGCGGATTCATATTGTTGATCTGGACGGTTCGGTTGCCGGAATGCCGCGCAACGCATCCATTATTCTTGATATTGCAAAATCGGTTTCCGTGCCGATTGAGGTTGGCGGCGGTGTTCGTAATATGGAGACGATCAACTATTATCTGGAAAACGGCGTATCGAGCGTTATCCTGGGCACGGCAGCCATCCAGGATGAAGAATTTGTGAAGAAGGCTGCAGAAATTCATCCCGGAAAAATAATTCTCGGGATCGATGCGCTGGGCGGGCAGGTGGCGGTTCGTGGCTGGACGCAAAAGACCAGTCAAAACGCGGTTGAACTGGCGCGGCGCTATGAATATTGCGGAATTCAGGCCATTGTCTATACGGACATTCAGCGCGACGGCATGGAAACAGGCGTCAATGTAGAGGCGACCAGGGCGCTGGCCAAAGCCGTGTCGATTCCAGTGATTGCTTCCGGCGGCGTGGCGACGCTGGCTGATATTGATGCTTTGCTTTCCGTTCAAGACTGTTCGTTCTATGGCGTGATTGTCGGCCGCGCGCTCTACACGGGTGCGATGGCGCTGGAAGACGCGTTAGCCAAGACTCGGCAGACCTCATAGAATCGGAGGAAAAAAACATGTCAGATTGTCTATTTTGTAAAATCGTCAAAGGGGAGATTCCCTGCACAAAAGTTTATGAAGACGATGCTGTTCTGGCGTTTGACGATATCCATCCGATGGCGCCGGTGCATGTCATTGTCATTCCAAAAAGACATATTTCGACGCTGATGGATGTCGATGCAAACACGGATATTGCCGGGCGTTTAATCGCAGTCGCGCAACATGTCGCTAAAATAAAGAAGGTAGCCACGGGCGGATTCCGCACGGTCATAAACTGCAATGCCGATGGAGGACAGGTGGTGTTTCATCTGCACATGCATCTGCTCGGCGGCAGAAAACTGGAAGATCAGTTAGGATAATTCGAGGTAAATAAATGGATATTAATGCCAAATTAAATGAAGACATGGTGACGGCGGCAAAAGCCAAAGATAAAGTCAGACTGTCTGCCATCCGGATGCTGAAAGCAGCGCTGCACAATAAAGAAATTGATTTGATGCGCCCGCTCAATGAAGCGGAAGCCATGCAGATTCTGTCCGTGCTGGTCAAGCAGAGAAAAGATTCCATTGAACAATTCGCTAAAGGCGGAAGAACGGATCTGGTGGAAAAAGAAGAAGCGGAATTAAAAATCCTGCAGGATTTCATGCCTGCGCAAATGTCGGATGAAGAGTTGGGAACGCTCATTAAAAAAGTGATCGACGACATGGACGCTGTTTCCGTCAAAGATATGGGCAAAGTGATGAAGGTGTTGATGCCGCAGATCACCGGCAAGGCGGATGGGAAAGCCGCCGGCGAAAAAGTGAAAGCGCTTTTATCTCGATAAGGTTTGATTTATACGGATTTGACGAAGAAACTTAAAACAGGCAAGGCAATCATTCGTGCGTTTTGATGACAGTAAGATTGAAGAAATTAAAAGCAGGGTGGACATTGTCGAACTTGCCTCCGAATACCTGACTTTAAAAAAAGCAGGCAGGAATTATTTGGGACTCTGTCCTTTTCATCAGGAAAAAACACCTTCGTTTACTGTCAACCGCGAAAAACAGATTTTTTACTGTTTTGGTTGCGGGGAGGGCGGGAACGTCATTACCCTGCTGATGAAAATTGCCAATAAAAGTTTTCCCGAAGCTATTAAACAGCTGGCGGAAAAAGCAGGTGTTATCCTGCCGGTTCGGACCTTCGGCAGGGAAGGACATGAAAACGATTCTCTGCACGATGAGATTGTTAGTTTGAATTTAAGGGCGGCGCAGCAATTTTCGCGCAATCTATCGTCTCCGGCAGGTAAAATCGCTCGGGATTATTTACTCAAAAGAACCATTACCGATGAAACTATTAAGCAATTCCGGTTGGGATATGTGCCGGATACCTGGCGTTCCTTGGCAGATTATATCGAAGGTAGCGGCCTATCTTTGAAGTTGGCCGAACAGGCCGGCTTGGTCATTGCCGGCAAAGAAGGGGGCTTTTATGACCGCTTCCGCGGCAGATTGATATTCCCAATTGAAAATATATTCGGGGAAATCGTCGCCTTTGGCGGTCGGATTTTAGGGGAAGGCGATCCAAAATATCTCAATTCACCGGAATCACCTGTCTATACTAAAGGGAAAAATTTATACGGACTGCAAAAGGCCAAAGAGGCGATTCGGCAGAGCGGCTTTTGCCTTATTGTAGAAGGATATTTTGATGCCATATCGTTGTGGAATGCGGGTGTCCGCAATGTCGTCGCCACATTAGGCACTGCTTTGACCCGGGACCATTTGGAGCTTTTACGCCGTTATACCCAGGATGTTGTGGCTCTATTCGATCCCGATACGGCCGGACGAAAAGCACTGGACCGCTCTTTAGAGCTGTTTTTAGGGGCGAACATGCGCGCCCGGGCTTTGATTCTTCCCGATGGCTGCGATCCGGACGACTATGTTAAAAAATACGGCAAGGATAAAATCGACGAATTAATCGCCATTGCGCCTTCCATCAGTGATTATTATATTGATAACGTTCTGGGAGATAGTAAGACGTTTGAAGAAAGCCGCGATCTGGTAAAGACGGCAATGGAATTCGTCAATAAAATCAACAATGAAATTGAAAAGAATCTTTTTATCAAACGTATTGCGGAAAAATTGGGTATTGATCAGGCATTGCTGAAAAGGGAGGTTCATCGTAAAGAGGTTCACATCAAGACCAAATCAGTCAGTCCGAAGCAGGAAGTGAAGATAAATATGAATCCTCTGGAAATCAATTTGATACGGCTTTTGCTGGAATATCCACAAAAAGCGATGCAAATAGAGGATGAAAAAGTATTAGATTATTTTATGGAGCCTGAGCTAAAGATTCTGGGTAAGAAGATTGTTCAGGCCTATAAACTGCTTGGATATGTTGATATTAATGTCATTTTATCTGCCGACAAAGACAAAGCGCTCAGGAACAATATTTATGAATTAAGAATTAATGAGCCAACAACCGATGACAACATGGTGGATCGCAACTTTTCAGATAATATTCGGGGAATCAAGAAGAAATGGTATAAAGAACAACACCGGCAGCTCAAGTTGAAACTGGCTCAAGCCCAAGAAAACGGTAACACGGAGTTGCTGCAAAAATATGTATATGAAAAACAGAATTTAATGGCTCAAGAAAAAGAGCTGCGTTAACAAATAATACAGTTTGGGGGATGCCAAATGGCCAAAGAAATACAATCCGATGAATTTAAGAAATTACTTTCACTGGGAGAAGAAAAGGGGTTTTTGACCTACGATGATGTCAATGATATGCTGCCGCCGGACGTCAATTCATCTGATCAAATAGATGACATTATTATGTTATTTGGTGAAAAGAATATTGATATCATCGATATAGAACAGGGTGAAAAACTGGTGGTTAAAAAACCGGTGGAAGATGTCCTGCAGTCAAAATTTCCTGAGGCGCTGACGCTTGTTCCCGGCGCGGGCAAGACTGGGGACCCGGTAAAAATGTATTTGCGCGAGATGGGGCTGGTTTCGCTTTTGAGCCGTGAAGGCGAAGTGGAGATCGCTAAAAAAATTGAAGAGGCCGCCCGTGAAACCATGTGGGCCATTTTCAGTTTAAGCGTTTCAATTACAGAAGTATTGAGCATTGGTGAAAAACTGGAATCCGGTGAAATTCGTGTCAAAAACGTAGTGGATAATATTGAAGACGAAGAAGGATTTATGGAGGAGGACGAGCATAAAGAGAGAGTGCGCAAGTTGATTGCTCGAATTCGCCTTTTTAGTGATCGAAACAAAGTTTTGCGCGAGAAACTCAAATCCAAAACCATAAAACCCAAGCAGCGGGAATTATTAACGGCGGAACTGGAAAAAAACGCAAAAAATATTATCACGCTTTGCCGAAAAATCCGTTTCAGCAAAAAACAGATGCATCGTTTTATTGCACGGCTGAGGTTCTTTACGGATGAAATTGAAAGATCCGAACGTGTCATTAATCAGTTTAAAAGGGAATCAGGCTTGACGCTCACGCAAATGGAAAAAGCCTGGTCTAAAATGAAGAAATCTAAGCTCGATGAGAAGCGAGCCGCGAAGGAAGCGAAAGTTTCTGTTGATTGGTTGCATCGGAGCCATGAAGCCATTGCGGAAGCACAAAAACGTATTAAACACATTGCCAAAGATGTGGGTATTCCGACAGTCACATTAAAGAATGTGGTCGATTCCATCGAAAATGGCGAAGTCAAGGCGGAAATTGCCAAAAGAAAGCTGGTGGAAGCCAATCTGCGGTTGGTCGTCAGCATTGCCAAGAAATACACTAATCGCGGCTTGCAGTTTCTGGATCTGATTCAGGAAGGCAATATCGGATTGATGAAAGCGGTTGATAAATTCGAATATCAGCGCGGCTACAAGTTTTCCACTTACGCGACATGGTGGATTCGGCAGGCCATTACACGTGCCATTGCCGACCAGGCGCGTACGATTCGGATTCCCGTCCACATGATTGAAACAATCAACAAACTGATCCGGACATCGCGCTACCTGGTGCAGGAATTGGGACGCGAACCGACCCCGGAGGAAATCGCCAACAAAATGGAATATCCGCTGGAAAAGGTGCGGAAGGTTCTGAAAATTGCCAAAGAACCGATTTCCTTGGAAACGCCGATCGGCGAGGAAGAGGACAGCCATCTGGGTGATTTTATTGAAGACAAAAAAATCATGTCTCCTTCGGAAGCAACAATCAGCATGGATCTGGCGGATCAGACGCGTAAAATCCTGTCCACGCTCACGCCGCGTGAAGAAAAGGTTCTGCGAATGCGTTTCGGAATTAGCGACCGACTGAGCGCGACTGGTCCGGATGAAGGTGTGCCGGTGGATATCGTGGAGTCCGACCCCGAAGAGCCGGAGATTATCGAAGAGGAACAGTCAAGGAAAGCAAAAAATTCCTCCCGGAAGCGCGCGGCAAAATAATATTGACAAGCGCCGGAATTGAGTATATTTCAACGATGTTAAATGCCGGTTCGATCCGCGCAAATGCTGAAAAAATGGCGGGCCTATAGCTCAATTGGTAGAGCCACCGGCTCATAACCGGTAGGTCCCTGGTTCGAT
>CAYGNV010000135.1:0-6767 GCA_964351355.1 uncultured Smithella sp. | reverse complement strand
GACCCCAGATCGTAAAACAGGTTGCCAAGCCTCATCCCCTGAAAATCAATGAAAACAGGCCGGTCATTCTTAACCATAATATTCTGGGACTGGAAATCCCGGTGGATCAGGCAGGGTTGATTCTTTTGCAGACGGTCAATGAGTTCATTCGACTCCCTGGACCAGTCGAGGATCAATGTGTCGGACAGTGAAAGCCCGCAGACCGCCTCAACAAAATTTTCCTTGAAGTAGTCGTGCTCCCACACATAGAGAGACCGGTCATATCCTTTAGTCAGTTTCAAATGAGCCGGCAAGTCGGTCGGTGGAATCCGATGCAGCCTGTGTATTTCCGAGAGCGCCCTTAAGTAATAATGACGCCTTTTGTACCAGGGCAGGGTGCGGAGCGAATACAAATCAATGTCACCCAGGTCTTCGAGCAATAAAAAACGCTGCCGGTAATCATAGGCAATAATGACCGGTACCGGGATGCCGATTTCGGTAATAAAGCGGTTGATTTCAGCCCAGTAGGCGTTTTCCTCGACGTCGGTTCCGTATTGCATGAAAATGAAGGTTGGACCATGAGGCAGGCGCACCCGGTAAAAGTTGCGGTCGGAGCCGCCTTTTTTAATGGGGTCATATTGAAATTCCACCATACTCAGATGGTCGTTTAAGAATTTTCGTATTTCTTTGTTCATAAGTATTGCTCGCGCAATTTATGGTATTCTTCAACCGTTCCGAGGTCGTACCAGAAACCTTCATCAAGAATAATCCCTCCGACGGAGCAGGGATTTGTCTTGATACTTTGGATCAGCGGCAAAACAATCGATTCTGTTTTTCCCGCCGTGAGCCGCTGTAAAAACGATATTTCCAGAATGTAAATACCCGCAAAAAGACAACTTTGAGCGCCGGGGTTATGCAAAGTGTTTCTCATATCGCAGATAAAGCCCGCGGTGTCAATATTGACATTGAGGAGTTGCCCGCGACTGCGGAGCGCGAGCGTGACTTGTGTTTGAAGTTCAAAATGCCGGTTAAGGAGCGGCGCAAGTGGCAGATTGGTCATAATGTCGCCGTTGTAAACAATCAAGCGCTTATCTTGTTCAATCAGGTCTTCGATGTTTTTGATGCCACCCGCCGTGTCCAGCAGCACCGGCTCGTGGCGAAAAGTAATCGGAATGCCCTGCCAGCGGCTATCCGGAAAAGCTTCTTTATATTGGTCAGCACAGTGATGCGTATTGATGATGAATCTTTGAACGCCAATGGCCCGCAGATGCTCCATCGCATAAGTGATCATCGGCCTGCCGCCAATAGGCAAAAGCGGTTTGGGGGTGTTTTCGGTCAGCGGCCGAAGCCTCATCCCCAATCCCGCGCCTAGAATAAAGGCAGTATTAATATATTTGTCTGTCATTGTTTTTTCAAGTCTGCTCGTCTGTCAAAGTTTATTTTACTTTGTGCTTATGCCTTATACTATACTGGAGGTTTATATTGGAGAATAATTTTACTCGAAAAGCGGGCAGCAGCATCCTGTTCAGTCTTTTGGAGCAAACACCTCTATAGACAACATTATAAGCTTGACAAGTCATTGGTGATTATTAGATACAACAAACAAGTTATCATTGCAGACACTGTCAATGTGCAAAAAAATCGCATCAGGAGGTAATAAGTATGAAAAAAATATTCATCTATGCGCTTTATTTGTTCAGCCTGTCTTTGGTTGCTGTGCCCTGCAAATCATTCGCCTTGGGTCTCGAGGTAGGCGTGGGAGGTTGGATGCAGATGCAATCCGGCGAAATAGGATATAAGCCTCTATCACCCATTGATTCTGTCGATATCGGAACCAACACAAAATACCAGCCGTATGGGCGGATCAAAGTAGATATGCCCCTGTTTTTTCCGAATATCTATGTCATGGCGACACCCATGAACTTTGATGGGTCAGGAAATAAAATCTTTAAATTCGGCGATTATACAATCACGGGAGCGTACGAATCAAAACTCAAACTGAATCACTATGACCTGGCATTGTATTACTCGATTCCCTTCCTGAAAACAGCAACATTGAATGTTCTGAATATCGAGGTCGGTGTTAATGCCCGGGTGATTGATTTTAAGGCACAAGTCACGGAGTTATCAACCGGAATCTCGGTTTCAGAATCATTGACCATTCCGGTACCGATGGCCTATGTGGGCGTGCAGGTGAAACCCATCAAGGCACTCAGTCTCGAGGCTGAAGGCAGAGGCATCGCTTACAGCTCCAACCACTATTTTGATGTAATTGGCAGGGCAAAAGTAACCGTCTTCGGACCGCTCTTCGTCGCAGCCGGTTATCGCTATGAGAAGATTAAGATAGATCAGAATGATGTAAAGGCGGATGCCCAGTGCAACGGGCCGTTCGTGGAACTGGGGCTTTCATTCTGATCGCAACAATTCCGTTCCCTATGGCTTGCCCCCGGGATCTCCGGGGGCAACTGCTGACCTGGGGTTTCGGTTCTTTTTTCTACTTCTTCCCATACTCCGGATCTATTTTCACCAGCGCCGTGACGATAAATCCGGGGATGGTCTAATCAAAAGCGTATTGGTATTGACAAGAATTCCTGGTTATTAAAGTCGAAACCGGTTTCGTTATTTGCGGTTCCGATAGCGCGGTTATTTCTAAAGAACATTTGCAGTATAGAGTTCGCGGAATCATAAACTACGATTTGCTGAGTCGAGCTGTTCATA
Source organism: uncultured Smithella sp. (assembly GCA_964351355.1). Classification (GTDB taxonomy): domain Bacteria; phylum Desulfobacterota; class Syntrophia; order Syntrophales; family Smithellaceae; genus UBA8904. Next base: position 4,070 of record CAYGNV010000135.1, on the reverse strand, counting down.
ATCACGCCATCATCCAATTGATAAATATTTGTTCCATAATAGGTGGTGATTTTCTTCAGTTTAGTCCCTTTTTTTGATAATCGCTTCAGGCAGACAATTGCGCTAGCCATTTGCCGGCGCTGACAACGGCGACGTTATCTTTTTGCTGCTCGCGCCGGAGATTCTGGACCAGTTGAATAGCCTCCGCTCCGGGCAGCTTCTGGGCCAAAAGACCCAGTGAAGCGCTAGGTGAATCATCCGATGTCTTCACTTCAATCAGATGCGTCGCCTTCCCTTTTTTGCAAAGCGAAAAGTCAACCTCTTTGCCTTCTTTGGTTTTGATATAGTTCAGTTCAATATCCTTGCCGCCGATATCCTGCAAATACTGGACATGCTTGAGCAGACAGACCGCGCAGGTGTTTTCCAGTTGGCGTCCTTCGCCGCCCAGAACAAAACCGCTGTCATAAAAATACAGCTTCGGTTCTTTTAAAATCGCCCTGGCCACATTGGTATGAAAGGGACGGATAGTAAACACAATGCAAAGACTTTCCAGAATATCGATATATCGGCGCACCGTATTGGGCGCAATCTGCAGATCCTGTGCAATTGACGTATAAGAAAGGGGAGAGCCGACCCGCGTGCGCAACATCTCCAGCAACAGCCGCATGGAACGCACTTCCTGCAGCCTGCCGAATTCCAGAATGTCCTCACGGATTAAATCGGAATAATACTGATTACGCCAGCGGGCTGCTTCCGTATCCGAACCGGATAAAAAAGGCTCCGGAAAACCGCCCAATCGATTCAGCAGCGCCAGGGCTTCATCCGGCTTTACGGAATCCTTAAGTTCGCGAACGGAAATCGGATGTAGTCGCATGGGGAAATAGCGACCTGCCAAGGATTCACCGGTTTGCCGGAACGTGTCGAGTCTGGCGCTGCCGGTAATCAGCATGGCTTGATTCTTGGGGCGTGTATCGAAAACACCTTTGATGAATTTTTTCCATTGCGACTTTTTGTGGATTTCATCGAGGATAATCAGGTCGCTTTTGACCGGCCACGATTGGTTGTTGATGATTCCGGCGTCGGCGATGTTGTCAAAGTTCAGATACTGCGGTGACGTAAATTCTTCCATCAATGCCTTGGCCAGCCAGGTTTTGCCGACCTGCCGCGGCCCGGTCAGAATGACCATCTTCTTTTGCAGATCTTTCTTTATCGAATCGTAGAGGTATCTTTTCATGTCTGGCTATTTAGCAGAACTTTGCACAATAGTCAAGGCTATCGTGCAAGCTGTTGCACAATAGTCGGATTCAAGCGTTTCATGAAATTTTGACATATCAAGTCGCAGTCTCATGAGCTGGCCTTCTTTCCGTAGCCCGGATCTATCTTCACCAGCGCCGTGACGATAAATCCGGGGATCGTCGTAACCAGAATCCAGAAATAGAAGTTTTTATAACCCAGCATGTCCTGAATCCAGCCGCTCGACATGGCGGGTAGCATCATGCCCAGCGCCATGATGCCTGTGCCGATGGCGTAAAAGACAGTCTTATATTCGCCCTGCGAAACCATGATCATATACATCGTATAAGCGGTAAAGCCAAAGCCGTAGCCGAACTGTTCGACCGCCAGCGAGGCGCCGATAAGCCAGATATTTTCCGGTTGCGCGTGCGACAGATACACAAAAATCAAGTCCGGCACGTTCATGATAAGCACCATCGGCCACAGCCAGAACTTCAAGCCGTGGCGATAAATGGCATATCCTCCCAGAAGGCCGCCCAGCATGAGCGCGACAACACACACGGTGCCGTAAATGATGCCCACTTCGGCTACGGAAAGACCCAGTCCGCCTTTTCCCCGGGCATCCAGCAGAAAAGGTGCGACCATCTTCACCAGCTGCGCTTCGGCAAAGCGGTAAAAAAGCAGAAAGCAGATAATGAGGAGGATGTCTTTTTGCCGGAAGAATAAGGTCAGAATGCGGAAATATTCCGCGACGACGCCTTTGCCCTTATCCAGTGGTGCGCTGCGGTCGGATTCGGGGCAGGGCAGGGCGCAAAAATGATAAATGCAGAGGGCCAGAAAAACCGCTGCCGCCACCAAAAATGTAATCGACCAGGCGGAGGCCACCGCGTAGCCGTTTTTTTGCAGAAATCCGGCCAGCACCACCAGGCCGCCCTTGGACGCGATGGTGGCAATCCGGTAGAAAATCGTGCGGACGCCGACAAACGCGGCCTGCTGCGGCGTGGAGAGCCCCAGCATGTAAAAGCCGTCGGCGGCAACATCATGGGTGGCCGAAGAAAAGGCCATGATCCAGAACATGGCGAGCGTATAGCGGACAAAATCGCTCGCGGGCAGTGTCAGCGCCACGGCGGCAAACGATCCGCCGATGGCCAGTTGCATGAGGACAATCCAGAAGCGTTTGGTGCGGAAAAGATCAACAAAGGGGCTCCACAGCGGTTTGATGACCCACGGCAGGTAAAGCCAGCTGGTGTAAAGGGCGATCTCGGTGTTGGAAAGCCCCAGGTTTTTGTAAAGCACCACGCTGACGGTCATGGCGATCATGTAGGGAATGCCTTCGGCCAGGTAAATGGAAGGTACCCACAACCAGGGGGTGCGGGTTTTTTCCGCCGCTTTTTTGTTTGATGGAGACATGAAATTCCTTTAACTCGTTTTTGCGCGCTTTCTCCAGTTCTTCGTTGATGACCTGCATCAATACAGTTTCTTCAAAATCGCGCCTGTGAAGTAGTGCGCTAAAATATCCTCTGCTCCGTGTCCTTGAACCGCCATAACCGCCGCACCGATCTGACACAGGCCCACGCCGTGTCCCCAGCCACCGCCGTGGAAGATGAAGCGCCGGATCGCACCGTCTGCATCATGTTCAACAGTGACGACAAAAGCGCTGGAGAGCAGATGACTTTCAGACAACCAACGGCGGATTTCCAGCTCCTTACCAACGATAACGGTTTTCAGGGTTCCGATAATTTTCAGTTTGTAAATTCTGCCGGACGGCCCTCTTTGCAGAGGAATGAGCTGTTGCAGGTCGCCAAAATCGATCCCTGATTTTGCCTTAAGAATTTTCTCCAGTTCTTCTCTGGTGTAAACAACCTGCCAGCGATAGAAATTCAACGTTTCCAGATCAAACGCGGGCAATATCCGCCGCAGGATTTCCTGATCGTTTGTGTTGCAATAGGCGGCCGGTTTTGATCGCAGCCAAGCAGCCGCTTCTTTCTCCGAGGCGACCGGAGCATGCGCGTGGGTATGGTCGGATATGTTTTCCAGATAAGGATAACGGATATCCTCCCAGGCCGTCGAAAAAACATCCGTCTGTCCGCCGCAGCATTTGTAGTAGCGCGCGTCGCAGATCCGGCCGACTTCGGTTAAAAACAAGCCCCGCGTGGCGTCGATGGCGCGTGCGACATTTTCGGAGATGATGCGGGTAACGCCCTGATAACGCTGGCAGTGGTCGTCGGCGCACACGTCGAAACCCTGATGATCATTCACGTCCTGCCAGACTTCAATTTCATCCGCGCTCCGATGCTGTTTGGCCCGTGGCGCTTTCTTTTTCTCCAGCATCGCCACAAGCCAGCTGCGTGCGGCCACCGCCTGAGCCTGAAGAAATTCCAGGGGGGCGTCCGCGGACATCTCCGATGAAATCACCGAGGCCAGATAATCTTCCAGGCCGATGAGATTGAGAACGCAAAATGTTCCATCAGCGTTCATCTTCAAAATGATGCCCCCACGGAAGGATTGGGTCTGCACCCGTTCCCAGTGAAACTGGATGCCGATGCGGACATTGAGCAGGGTGAAGGATGCCTTGGCCGGATCAGCAGGCGTCAGAAATAATTCACGCCCCCGCGTAAAAATTTGTCCCGACGCGTCTTCGAGGGTGATATCGCCTGCCTCGGCGCGGCAAGTCAGCGAGCCGAACAACGGACGGTCGTCCGCAAGACGATAGGCGTCTTCCAGATTCAGGCTGGCTTCCAGTGATTGTTGAAGAATGGCAATTTTGATGATGGGTTCGCTGTTAATCATACCTTCGTCCTAGTCTGCAATGTGTTGAATGTTTTGTAGAGGCAATAAAATGATATGTCAAGAACGTT
>CAYGNV010000134.1:0-6851 GCA_964351355.1 uncultured Smithella sp. | reverse complement strand
CAGGCATTGTTAATGGCCAGGCCGCCCTGGTAGGCCAGAGCCGTCACCAGCAGGATTTCATCTTCCGTAAATTCTCTTTGCCGTCCGCTATACACAATGAGGACGCCGATAACATCGTTCTTAGACTTAATCGGAACATACAGCATGGAGACAATGCCTTCTTCTTTCTTTTCTTTCTTGTACTGGATCCCAGGGTCCTTAAATACATTCTTAATGGCGATGGTTTTTCCTTTAAGGGCTTCGGCGATATTTTTATCCGCCAGGATCGGTCCTTTATTCAGATATTTTTCGCTCAAGCCGAAACTGGCCACCGTTTTCAAGGTGCGCTTGTCTTCCTCCTTCAGCCTGACCGATACCGCTTTGAGACGGAGGGATTTTACCAGGTTCTGAGTCATGGCCTGTAAAATGGTTTTAACGTCCAGGCTCTCCGAGATGCTTGCGGCCAGTTTCAGAAAGGTACGGGATTGATGGCGCAACCTCTGGATCAGGAGGGCGTTTTCAATTTCCGCACCGCCCTGCTCGGCCAGGATGGACAGAAAATCGATTTCGTCCTGTGTGAATTTGCGGATATCTTTGGTGTAGAGGCTTAAAATCCCCAGCATCTTGCCTTTGTCTAAGACCGGCACGGAAAGAATAGAACCGATGCCTTCCGCTTTCTTCGCTTCATGATTCGCCAGCCGTTTATCGGTTGTGGCGTCCCGAAAATACATGTAGCCATTTTCCAGCAGTTGCGGACTGATTTTGACGGCGTGGGCCGGCCCCGCGTGGGTGTATTTTTCGGAAAGCCCGACCTGCGCCACGGGGATATTTTGAATGGAATCTTCTGAATTTTCATCCATCAGGAAAAAGACGGCTGCCTTGGCTTTCAGTGTATTCACCGCCGTTGACACAATCAGGTGACCAACTTTGTTATAGTCTTCCGTTGTGCCAATGTCTCTGCTCAGTTTGCTCAAAGCTCGAAAATAACTTTTTTCAGTTGACATATTTCCCCCTATTTATATGGCTTCAGCAATTTTTTGGATGAGTGAAAACTTCCCTTTTCTGGGCGGCGCCTGACGGCTGATTTTTGTTTTACCGCAGTCATCTCTTCCCGATCGCGCTCTTTGAGCCACCGTGCGATCTTGGGCGCGAACTGTCTCTGAAATCTGGAACTGACATAAATGCCGATGTGTCCGGTTTCCAGGCAAACATCTTCTGTATCGTGGCTTCCCACAGCTTTTGTCAGCTGATTACAGGCTTCGGGGGGGACAAGATGGTCATACTCGCCGAAGAAATTCAAAAGCGGCATGGTCAGTTTCTGCAAATCCACAAGCTTGCCTCCCAGAAACATTTTGTTTTGAATCAGCAGATTGTTTTTGTAGCCATCCTCGACAAACTGGCGGAACGTTTCTCCGGGAACGTCGGGACTGTCGAAAATCCAGCGTTCCATGCGCACAAAGTTTTCCACAAAATCCTTATTGTCCATGTTTTCGATGAAGCCGACGTATTTGTCGATCATCAGCCGGGCCGGATTGAGCAGGAGAAATCCAAAATTCATCAGATCGCCGGGAATATTGCCGAAGGTCCGAATCATCCGGTCCGTGTCGATATCCTTCATCCAGACATGCAGAAGGCCCTTGTCCGTATCAAAGCTCGTCGGCGTGACGGTGGTGATTAAATTTTTAATTTTGTCCGGATGCAGTGCTGCGTACATGACGGAAAATGTGCCGCCCATGCAGATGCCCATCAGATTTATTTTAGGAACGTTATGTTTCTTGCGGATGAAATCGACGATGTTGTCCATGTAACCGTTGACATGATCGTCAATGGTCAGGAAACGATCCTTGCGAGTGGGATAGCCCCAGTCCACCATATACAGGTCGATGCCTTCCTGTAAAAAAGTTTTTACGACGCTTCGATCCGGTTGCAAATCCAGCATCGTTTCACGGTTAATCAGCGCGTAAACCACCAGCAGCGGGGTTTTTAACTTATTTTCCGCGTTTTCATTGCGAGAGTAATGCTTCACCCTGACCCGGTCTTCTTCGTACACGATTTCATAAGGTGTCGAGCCGAGTTCATAGTTGAGTTCGCCAAGCAATACTTCGGAAGCTCTGGAAGCGCGCTGTTGAGCCTTTTCCGCGTCTTCGGCCATGCGCTCCATGATCAGGTCAATAGGAATTTTTGTTGAATTCATGAAAAAATTTATCCTTCCGAAATTTTTCGGTCATCGCTCTGCAGACTTACGGAAGGGCGGCTACTTTGCAACGGTCAGCGTATTGGATGAAATATTGAGTTGCTTTTCCAGTTCCTTCACCCTCTTTTTGAGCACGTGGAATTCCTTGTACAGGTCATCCATGTCCTTGTGTGTCACAACGGGCAGGAGTTGGAGAAAATCTCGCATGGCGTCATCTTTGGCAATGATGAAATCCTCCAGCTTGTTGAGCGTCCGATGCAGAGCGTCCGTGTATTCTTTGGATTTGAAGAGATTCATATAGTGGCCTTCCAGAATCTTCAGCCACATCCCGTAACTTTCTTTCGTTTCACTGGGGAGATGGCCTTCCTCCGCCATCCGCTGCAGTTTTTCCTGAAGCACTTTGAAAGATTTTTCCATCGGCAAATAAAGGATGGATAGAAATTCCGCCAGGGTGGTTTCGAAGAGATTATGCTTATCCAGCATTTCATTAAGCCGTTCCTGATAAAAACGCGTCAGGCCCAGAGGCGGAATTTTCAGGTATTGCCGCAGTTCTTTTTCATAGACATCGGTCAGGGCTTTAAAGACGTCCTGATCCAGATTGTCGAAGTTATAAGCTTCCGTGCGTTTGCCGATCTTGCCGGCCTTTTCCATTAAATGGGTTTGTATTTGCATCGCGGCATCAAAGCCGGATCGGGCCATTTTCATGAAAATTTCCGGTAGTGCGCCGACAGAGCTGGTGGCCGCTGAGGCGGATTCCGGTTCACTCATCATCCGGGAAAAAGAGTTCAGCAGATTCAAATTTCTTTCCAACTGCTCGGTGAAACGATTCTGAACGGCGGTTTGTGCTTTGAGAGTGGTATCCGAGTTGGGTGGCATGGCTTTCGCTATATTGAGCCACATGTCCGCGGCTGTTTTCAGCCAAGGGAAAATGGACACTTCATTGAACGAAAATGATTTGCCTTCATCAGCCATGGATACCTCATTATTAGAACAACGATATCGGAAATGGTGGTTGAATAATTTTTAATATAGAAGAAAATATTTGTCAATGCATTTCGGCTGCTTCAAGGTGCAGGCTCTTGTATGACAATCTCAAAAAGTGTTTTTGGCAGAGCGATTTGAGGGAGTCGAACGCGCCGCAGATTTTCAGCAAGACGGATCTCAATCAATCGGTTACTCTGAACAGAGTAATTTCGGCCATTCCAGTTGAGAGAAGATGTTAGTCAACGGGTGGTCATCGTCAACCAGGTGATACTCCAGACGGGCGAATGTTTTTTCAGCAATTATTTTAACGGCGGAAGGATCGACAACGTCGTCTTTCATACCATGATAGAGAATCACGGGGATTTGCAGCTTCTGCTTTACAGCGCTTTCAAATCCTTCTATGGTCAGCGCGGGAGCGAGCAGAATCAGTTTCCGGACACGCGTTTCGTGGTCGAGCGCGAAGCGGGCCGCCATCAGTCCGCCAAAGCTCGATCCCACCAGGATCAGATGGTCTTTGCCGTTTAAAATCTGCTTGAGTTTGCGCATCCGGGTTTCAAAATCTCCCGTATAATCTTCAATAATCATTTGACCGAATAATTTCCGAAAATATTGCGCTTTGTTGCCTTGAGAGGTGCTCTCCAAGCCGTGAATAAAAACAAGCGTGTTTTCCATTATTTTGCCCTCTGCTTTTTTCCTGGACGTTATCAATTTGATATTGCCCGGATTATGCCATTGTGTTAGACCTTGTGCAACAGTATTTTCAAAGAGGAGATAAGATTATGGCATTAGTGTTACCTTTTCAAGCGGTTCGTCCACAGGTTAAATACGCGGCGCAGGTTGCAGCGTTGCCGTATGATGTGATGACACGGGAAGAAGCGCAGAAAGCGGTGACAGGCCATCCCCTGAGTTTTATGCATGTGGAAAAATCGGAAATTGACGTACCGGACGGCACGCGGCCGGATGATATTTTGATTTATGCAACGGCCAGGCGTAACTTCGACAAATTAAGAGAAGAGGGCATCCTGCAACAGGATAATTCACCCCGTTATTATATCTATCGTCAGCAGATGGCGAATCAGATGCAAACCGGCATCGTCGGCGTCATGAGCGCCGCTGAGTATGACGAAGGAAAAATCAAGAAACATGAACTGACGCGTCAAGACAAAGAAGAGGACCGCATCCGTCACGTCGATATCGTCAACGCGCAGACCGGCCCCGTGTTCATCAGCTACATGGCGCGTCCCATCATCAACACCATGGTGGGAAAGATTGTCACAGGAAAACCGGAATATGATTTTACCACCGAAGACGGCGTTATCCACACCGTCTGGGTGGTGGCCGATCCCGCCGAGATTGAAGAGCTTAGAGGCGAATTTGCGCAGGTTGACGCACTGTATATTGCCGATGGGCATCACCGCGCCGCCGCCGCCGCTACTGTTGCGCGCAAACGTCGTAAGCCGGGCGAGGTGCAGGAATCGGACAGCGTGCTCGCCGTATTTTTTCCGCACAATCAGTTGCAGGTCATGGATTACAACCGGGCGGTGAAAGATCTGCATGGCCTGACGCCGGATTCGTTTCTGGAAAAAATCAGCGCCAAATTTACCATCACGAAGAACTTTGCCGCAAAATCGCCCGAGCGTCAGCATGATTTCGGCATGTACCTCGCCGGCGCGTGGTATGGCATCACCATCAAAGAAGGCGTCTATGACGCCAGAGATCCTGTGGCCAGCCTGGACGCGGCCATTTTGCAGGATCACCTGCTTGCACCCGTCTTAGGCATTGCCGATCCGCGCACTGACGATCGGATCAAGTTCATCGGCGGCATCCGGGGGATGGCGGAACTCGAAAAACTGGTAGATCAGAACGGTTATGTCGTGGCGTTTTCGTTGTATGCCACCACGATGGCGCAGATTATGAAGGTGGCCGACGCCGGCGCGGTTATGCCGCCCAAGTCCACCTGGTTTGAGCCCAAGCTGCGCAGCGGTCTGTTTGTTCACAACCTTTAGGTTGACTTGCAACCTTTAGGTTGTTCACACCCTTTAGGTTTTTTACACCCTATAAAAAGGAGGATAAAGGAGAATATGATGAAAAAGATTCAGTCGTATTGTTTGACATTTTTTGTCCTGATTGCCGCACTCAGTTTTTCGGGTTGCGCCACCACGGGGATTTACTCCATCAATATGCGTTATGACGCGGAATATGCCGTTGTTCCTTCCTACCTGAAACCGGATCAAAAAGCTTTGCAATCCATTATCGGAGTGGCCGAATTTACCGATACGCGTAAGATAGACGACCCGCTGGTGGTTGGGCGCGTCATCGAAAAAAACGGCATGAAAGTGCTGGTTTTGCCCAAAAATACCAAACCGACAAACGCCGTCGCCCAGGGGGTCAGGCAGTATCTGAGAAAAGCCGGATATAATGTATCCGGTGTTGGCGAACGATGGGATTTACGGGAAGAAACGATTCCACAGGCCGCATACAGCAAAATTATGATCGGCGGCGCGATTGAAGAAATGGAAATCAACTGCCAACGGGCGCTTCCCACAAATTCTTACACGACCAAAATAAAACTGACCATTTATCTGGCGGATACGGTCAATAAAAAAATATTACACCGCGCCACTGTCGAATCCACAACGTCGCTCGAACACGTAGCTTTTTCGGAAGACCGGATGGGGTATCAGGCCGATATTGCATTGGGTGATGCCATTGAAAAATTGTTTGAAAAGCGGGAAGTGGCGCAAAAAATTCGTGAAACTTTAGGCCGGTAGTGTTTGGTTAGGCTTAGCTCAATAATCATTTAAAGGAGCCCACATGAAAATACTGAACACAGCACCAATGTCGAATGTCATGAAAGGCCTTATCGAAAGCAAGGCACAGGGATTGTCATTTTCTGTTATCGAGGCACACAGAATGCCGGAAGACCAACTTATTGCGGAAATCGCCGACGCCGATATTGTTTTGGGCGACTACACGGGCGCAACGCCCATCACGCGCCGTATCGTTGAGGCGGCCAAGAACCTCAAACTGATCCAGCAGCCCAGTGTGGGTTACAATCATATCGATATCGCGGCCTGCACGGCGTTGGGCATACCCGTGGCCAATACCCCGGGCGCCAACGATAGCGGCGTGGCCGAGCACACCATCATGCTGGCCATGGCCTGTCTGAAATATCTACCTTTTTACAACGCTAAAACCCATGAGGGGGAATGGCTCTTTACCCATGCGCAGCGAACCGGTGTCTTTGAACTGAACGGCAAAATTTATGGATTGCTGGGCATGGGACGCACCGCGCGCGCCGTGGCCGAAAGACTTGTACCCTTTGGCGTTAAACTGCTTTATTACGATGTTGTCCGGCTGAGCGACGAAGACGAAAGAAAGTATTGTGCCGTTTATGCATCCATGGATGACATTCTGAAGACCGCGGACGTGATCAGCATTCATCTGCCACTAACGGAGACAACCACAAAAATCATCAACGCTCAAAAGCTGTCCCTGATGAAAACGACGGCCGTGCTGATCAATGTTGGACGCGGCGCGCTGGTGGATGAAACGGCGCTGGCCGAGGCATTGCGCGCCAAAAAAATCGCGATGGCCGCCCTGGATGTTTTTGTTGAAGAGCCGCCGCCGCAGAATCACCCGCTCTTCGGTTTGGAAAATGCCATTCTCACACCACATCTGGCAGGCTCCACGC
>CAYGNV010000133.1:0-6900 GCA_964351355.1 uncultured Smithella sp. | reverse complement strand
GGTGTTTGGTATAACCCCGCCGGCAGGTTTAGGAAGTGCAGCGGGAAGTGATATGTTGTTCCAGTTCATGACAATTGTCGGGAAGGGAAAAAAGAATGCGACCCATTCGGGAAGTATTAGAAGCTAAAAGTGTTGCAATTATCGGGGCATCGCGTGATCAGGAGAAGCCGGGTGCGCAGCTTCTTAACGTTCTGAAAAGAGTTGGATACCAGGGACGTGTCGCAGGTGTAAATCCTCAGGGCGGAGAAGTTTTTGGAAACACCTTATATCGAAGTCTGGAAGAAATTCCATTCGATGTTGATCTGGCGGTTTTGCTTATTCCTCCCCGGTTTGTTCCGGAGGCCCTGCGGGAGTGTGCCCGTAAAGGTGTCAAGGGGGTTGTGATCTCCGCGGAGGGTTTCGCGGAAACAGGGCCCCAGGGGGCAAAGTACCAGGAAGAAGTAAGTGCTATCTTAAAGTCCACAGGCATGAGGGGATTTGGACCCAACACCCTGGGTCTGGTCAATACGGCAACCAAACTGACCACGTCTTATTTTGCCAATTCCTGGATGTTGATGCCCGGATCTATTGGATTTGCCGCGCAGTCCGGGATTTTTGTGGGGGCGCTTCTGCGGTATTTGAGTTCCATCGGTGGTCTGCATCTCTCCAAAGGCATCGGTCTGGGGAACAAAGTGGATGTGAACGAAGCGGATGCCCTTTCCTACCTCATGGATGACAAGCAGACCAAGATCATCGGCCTGTATCTGGAGGATGTCAAAGATGGACGCCTGTTTCTGGAAAATCTCAGAAAGGCTGTGGCTAAAAAGCCCGTGCTCATTATCAAGAGCGGGCGGACTCAGGCGGGCGCCAGGGCTTCGGCATCTCATACGGCAAGCCTCGCAGTCGAAGACGCTGTTTTTGACGGCGCTATCCGCCAGGCCGGCGCCATCCGTCTGACCGGGATCGATGATTTCATCCGCACGCTCAGAGGCTTTTTGAATATGCCCCTTCCCAAGGGAGATCGGCTGGCTTTTGTTACCTACAGCGGGGCGCAGGCTATTATGAGCATCGATGCGGCCATTGAGCATGGACTGCAAGTGGCCAGCCTGAGCGAAGCTACTCAGGCAAGAATTGCCAAGGTGATCGCAACGTCTTCCAAGACCAAAAACCCGATTGACATTTTTCCCGATTGGTTAGCCCATGGATATGAAAAGACGACGTCCGAGATCCTGAAAGCCCTCCTGGATGACGACGGGGTGGACGGCATTGTTTTTATTTCTTTTGCCGATGCCACGCCGGAAGTGTATCAGCCCATGGCTGATATTCTCAAGGAGGACCGCCGCAAGCCGGTCTTTTTATCCCTGTTGGGGGATATTAAAGACAAAGAAGCCTGTCAAAAGTTTCTGGATGCGAATGGCCTGCCCTGTTATGATTTTCCCGAGTATGCCGTTCGCGTCTTTGCCCATATGCGGCAATATGCAAGGATCAAAGAAAGACAGGCAGAATAGGAAACCGGGAAACCGGTCAGTCTGTATAAAGGAGACACAACCTCAAACCGTAAAATAAAGGAGAAATTCCATGAAAGTGATCGCATTAAACGCTAGTGCGCGCAAAGACGGCAATACGGCGATATTGCTCAACACGGTTCTTGATGAATTGAAAAATGAAGGCATTAAGACAGACATGATTCAGCTTGCGGGTAAAACGCTTCGGGGTTGCACGGCCTGCAATAAGTGCATGAAGACGCTGGACAAGCATTGCGCGGTTAAAAAGGATATGCTCAACGATATCATTGATCAGATGCTTTCCGCCGACGGAATTCTGCTGGGGTCGCCGACTTATTTTTCCGATGTGACGGCCAATATGCGGGCGTTTATCGAGCGGTCGGGACGTGTCTCCCGGGTTAACGATTACATGCTGAAGCACAAGGTGGGCGCCGGTGTGGTTGCCGTGCGCCGCGCCGGAGCCATACCCGCTTTCACCGGGATGTTTTTATATCTGCACTATATGCAGATGGTCATCCCCGGTTCCAGTTATTGGAATGTAGGTATCGGCAGAGATATCGGTGACGTTCTGAAAGATGAAGAAGGCTTGCAGACCATGAAGACCCTCGGACAAAATATGGCCTGGCTGCTTAAAAAAGTAGCCGATCCCAAAAAGAAGTAACGGCAGGAAAAAATTTTTGCATCACCGCGAGAGAAAACAACAGTCACAGGGTGATTTCTATCAGGGCTTTCTTTTCGGCTGCTTATCCTGTTTGTCTTTTGACTTCTGTTTCTGTTTGTCAGCGTCTTGTCTCTGGCCTTTTTCCTTGTCTTTTTTGCCGCCTTTGTCTCCCATGACGTCTCTCCTTTTCTGCTTTTCTAAAGCAGCTTTTTACAGCGTGATTTCTGTTACAGACCGGGTAGGTCCATTATGAACAGGCCGACTTTTTTAAGGATGTAGAGGTCAATCCGTTCTTTCCGACGATGCTGTCTGTGAAGATCGGTTCCGCAGTCTCTGAGTCTGTTTTGGGAGCACCTGTCTTTGCATAGGCCCTCTGCCGCCGGGCCAACATGCGTTTTGATGCTTTATCTATTTGCTTTTGCTGCCTTGCTCTTTCTTTTGCCTGTGTCCCAAAGTTAGACATGAGCTTTCCCATTTTCAAACTCCTATTTTTTTATCTTTCCTGCAACCGTAGAAGAACATGCAGAAAATTAGAGAGGCGCTCCAAGATAGTATATCTTCATAGAGCGCCTCTCTCTTCTTTACCTGAGATTTAATTAAAGGGGTTTTACGTTTTCCGCTGCCGGGCCTTTTGCGCCCTGAACGACATCGAAGCTTACAGCCTGACCCTCGGTTAGTGTTTTGAAACCGGCGGCTTGAATAGCGCTGAAATGGACGAAAACATCCCCGCCATCGCTCTTCTCGATAAACCCGAAGCCCTTACTTTCGTTGAACCATTTAACTTTACCTTCTGACATAATTAGGATCCTCCTTTCCTAAAATTTACCTAAAGTCGAATGCCTTTATGACAGAAATAAAGAAACCATCAACACTCAAAAGAGTAAGGCGACCGCCTTTTTACTTCACATTGTCATAACGCAACTTTTACTGTACCCTGATAACAAAAGACCAGCGAACAGTGCGGATATGCTTGAACCCTACTTTACCTGCGATTCAATGTCAAGTCATATGAATAGGTAAGATTTCATCCATGAAGCTGATTTTAAACAAAAGCGGATATTCTCATGGCGATATAATTCCTTTACAGCGGCGAAAAATATTTGTAGGCTTTAGAAAGGAAGTAAAAGAAAGAAATGGAAAAATGGATAATGAAGCAAAAAATAAAAAAACCGGCCGCCGGCTTTCGGCGGCTATCAATACCTCTGATCATTTTAGTGCTGATAATGTTTCAACTTCAACCGGCCCTGGCCATGCCTTTCCCGGACAGTTCCCACGCTGTTCCCGCCGCGGCCATGAGGCTTGTTGGGTTCGGCGCTGATCCTAAAGCCGGATTCGATGCCCGGGCCGCCGCTACGCTTGTGGACTATGTTTTCGGATCAAAACCGAATAAGGAAGCTGATCTTCCGACATTCCAGAAAACCCCCGGCGCCTATTATGAATTTGAAACAAGGATAAGTTTCTCCAATTATCTGCAATACTCCTACTGCAACCAAATTCCTTCGGTTCTCACAAGCCCGTCGTCTCTGCGCTATTCTCTGTGGACCGGCCCCCAGGGGAAATTACAGAAATTACCCAACAGTTGGATGTTGGTCTCGCCGGATGGCAAGCCGGTAATCATTCGCGGATCACAACGCGATGGCATCACGCCGGACCTTACCACCGGCGTTTACTATGAGTACGATCTGAATAGAACGCTTATCCTTTTTAATCACAAGGGCCGACAGGCGCTTATTTCCATTTCCAAACAAATTAATATATCCGATGTCGGTAAAAAGGGCTTCATTCTGGGGAATGACGACGATTGGAATTACTACTATTCGGACGAACCCGGTTCGGCCAAAGCAGGCCTGGGCTGGGTTAAATCCTACATCTACGATTATTTTTCCGTGAGCGTTCATGTCGAGACGGGCTCTTCGCCGTCCATGGTCAGAACCGGCATTTTTCAATGGATTCGGGCCGGATGGTCTGGAATCAATTTTGTTCAAACGGAGCATATCATCAAGGGAATGAAACGGTATGCCAAGAATTCAAAAACCATCCTTGAATCGCCAAGCCTGCCTGCGCCAAACCAGATAGTCTCCGCTTATCAACGGCTTTCATCCTTGCCCCAAAGTGATTTGCTGGAAAAATATGCGGCCTTGCAGCAGGCCCGGCAGTTCCTGGCCGTTCAGAGCGGAAAAATCGAAACAAACAAAATTAAAAAAAATGACGTCTATACCGGCATCCCTAAAGAGCAAATCGTTGAAGAATTAATGCTGGAATATTTGAAGGATGTCCTTGGCAAGCCATCCTTGCTAGGGAGACAAGTTGTTTTGGGTATGAATTAATCAGGATTGAACGGATCAAGTCTTTCATGAATACGCCAATCATTACAACTTTAGGAGGATAAGATGAATCTTTCACAGTTTTCACTGGAAGGTAAAGTCGCCCTCGTCACCGGCGGGAGCCGCGGCATAGGCCGCGCCAGCGCTCTCGCCCTCGCCGACGCAGGCGCGAACGTGATCGTGAGCAGCAGAAAAATCGCGGATCTCGAACCGGTGGCCCAGGAATTAAGAGCCAAAGGCGTCAAGTCTATGGCCATAGCGGCGCACAACGCCAAGACCGAAGATTCGAAGGCGCTGGTGGAAAAGGTCATGCAGGCGTTCGGCAGGATTGACATTCTCTTAAACAACGCGGGCACCAACCCCTACTATGGTCCGATCATGGACCAGGACGAAAAGACCTATGACATCACCATGAACGTAAATCTGAAAGGCATTTTTATCCTGAGCCAGCTTACGGCGAAAATCATGAAACCGCAGGGCGGGGGATGCATCATAAACACATCGTCCATCGGCGGCCTGAGAGCAGGCGATCTGGGTGTGTATTGCATATCCAAGGCGGCTGTCGTCATGCTCACGCAGGTTATGGCCAAGGAGTGGGGGCAGTTCAATATAAGGGTGAACGCCATCGCGCCGGGTATCATCAAGACGCGCCTCAGCGAAGCGCTATGGAAAGATCCGGAAGTCAACGACAAAGCCCTCGGCAGTATCCCCCTGATACGGCTCGGCGAACCTGAGGAAGTTGCCGGCGCCGTCGTGTTTCTCGCATCTAAAGCGGGAAGCTATATCACCGGGGAAACGATTGTCGTTGATGGCGGCCGCCTCCACGGCGAACCGGCGCATCTGCAAAAAAAGATCCCCTGATGACAAGTCAGGCCAAGCTGGTCAAAGTGGACGCCTGAAGCGTTGATGTCATGATTCATGCCCGATCTGCCGGCACATGTCGGTTACCTGTCCTGCCGCATCTGCAACCAATCAAAATACTTCAGGAACAGGCTGCGCCAGATGTCATAAACTCGATTGAATTTTATTTAGGGTGATTCATGAAAAAAAGAATTTTGTTTGTATGCACCGCCAATTCCTGCCGCTCTCAGATGGCGGAAGGCATCGCCAATCATTATTGGAGTGATCGTCTGGAGGCATTTTCCGCAGGGACACAGGCGTCCATTGTCAATCCTGTTGCCATTGAGGTGACGAAAGAAATCGGCATCGATATTTCAAAACATCAGTCCAAAAATTTAACGACATTTGACGGACAGAGGTTTGACTATGTTATCACGCTTTGCGGCAGCGCCAATGAAACCTGCCCGCTATATATCGGCGGCACAAAAAAAACGCATATCGGCTTTGACGACCCGGCGAAAGCACATGGGACGAAAGAAGAAGTCTTGTGCGAATTTTGCCGCGTGCGCGATGAGATTAAAGACAAACTAACTGCTTTTTTTCAGGCAGAGAAAATCATTAATTGAGGAGGGATTTATGTCGGAACACATAGGCAGCAAATTATCCTTCCTGGATCGGTATCTGACTCTGTGGATTTTTGCGGCTATGATTCTGGGTGTGGGCCTTGGTTATTTTATACCCGATGTCGAGGCCTTCATTAATTCATTTCAGGCGGGCACCACCAACATCCCCATTGCCGTGGGACTCATTCTGATGATGTATCCGCCGTTTGCCAAAGTGAAGTATGAGGAACTGTCGCAGGTGTTCCGTAATGTGAAAATTCTGGGCCTGTCGCTGGTGCAAAACTGGATTATCGGGCCGGTTCTGATGTTTGCGCTGGCCATTATTTTTCTACCTGACAAGCCGGACTATATGGTGGGGCTGATCATGATCGGCCTGGCGCGCTGCATTGCGATGGTCATCGTCTGGAACGAACTGGCCAAAGGAAGCACCGAATACGCGGCGGGGCTGGTCGCCTTTAACACCATTTTTCAGGTTTTGTTTTATAGTGTGTTTGCATGGTTTTTCATCACCGTGCTCCCGCCATACTTCGGCCTGGCGGGTTCCGTCGTGGACGTCAGCATCCGACAGATTGCCGAAAGCGTATTTATCTATTTGGGCATTCCCTGTATCGCCGGGGCGCTGACCCGCCTCATCGGCGTGAAGCTCATGGGGAAAGAGAAGTATCATGCGCGATTTGTCCCGCTGATCAGTCCGCTCACGCTGATTGCGCTGCTATTCACCATCGTGGTCATGTTCAGCCTGAAGGGAAATCTGATCGTTACACTGCCGCTCGATGTTGTACGAATTGCTATCCCGCTACTCATCTATTTTGTGGTTATGTTTCTGGTTTCGTTTTATATGGGCAAAAAGCTGGGTGCGGATTATTCCAAAACAACCACCCTGGCTTTCACGGCAGCCAGCAACAATTTTGAGTTGGCGATTGCCGTGGCAATTGCCGTCTTCGGTATTAATTCCGGCGCTGCCTTTG
>CAYGNV010000132.1:2026-6929 GCA_964351355.1 uncultured Smithella sp. | reverse complement strand
AATATGATCAAAACAGTAGAGCAGTATCTTGAAAGCTTGAATGACGGGCGGGAAGTTTGGTGTCTGGGAGAAAAGGTAACCGATGTCCGGACTCATCCGACGATCAGCACCATCATCGAAATGGCCAGCATGGATTACGTCCTGCCGAATCATCCCGATTATCGGGATCTTTTTGTGACCAAGGACAAGGACGGTGAGGATATTAATTTTTTACTTACCTCTCCAAAAACACCGGAAGACATGCTTCGAAGGCGGGAGTGCTACATGACTGGAATGAGGGCAGGCGGTGGAGTCCTCGTGCATTGCATGGGCGCCGATGCCCTGGCCGCCTTTACCGTCGCCGCCCAGGTTATGGACAAGAAACTGGGAACCGGGTATATGGAGCGCGTCGAGCAATACCGCAGATACCTGCAAAAGAACGATCTGGCCCTCACCGGCGCCATTACGGATGTGAAAGGGGACAGAAGTCTCCATCCCTCTCAGCAGAAACAGCATAAGGACTTTTACCTGAGGATCGTGGACAGGCAGAAGGACGGCATTGTGGTTCGAGGCGCTAAAGTTCATATCAGCGCCTCTCCCTGCGCCAATGAGCTGCTCTGCCTGCCCTGCCGCACTCATGGCGAGGCAGACAAGGATTATGCGCTTGGCTTTGCCGTACCCGTGAATGCACCCGGGGTAAAGCTTCTGGCTGTTGAGCCGACTGTGCGGCTCTACGGTGAGGAATGCGCCTTCGATTATCCCTGTTCGAACCATATGCAACCTTCGGAATCCCTGATCATCTTCGATGATGTCTTTGTCCCATGGGAGCGGGTCTTCATGTGCGGCGAGTGGCAGTTCTCCCAAAGCCTGGCCTATGCCTTCGCCAGTTATCACCGCCTCTTCGGAACCTGCAAGATGACGGGAACCCTCGAACTCATGACCGGTGCGGCAAGCCTGATCGCCGAGTATAACGGCGTGCAGAATGCTCCGCATGTCCGGAAAAAGCTGGCCTGGATGGCCTATATTACGGAAACGGTGCAGATGCTGGCCAAACAGGCCTGCCTCGAGCCGGTTACCGAATTCGGCATGGATGTCATGATGCCCAACAGGATGGCCATCAATGCGTCGAAGTTCACCTACGCGAGCAATTTTCATACAATGTGTCAGCACATGCAGGACATCGGCGGGGGATTGACGACGACTGTGCCGGCCTTCCGGGATTGGAAAAATGATGAAATCAAACCCTTCATTGAAAAATACCTGGCGGCAAAAGACGGCATCCCCACCGAAGACCGGTTACGCATATTGAGGCTTATCAAGGACATCACCGGGAATCACTATCAGGTCGATACCATTCACGGCGAAGGATCGATGGCCGCTCAGGAGATGTTTCTCTATACCAGCGCCAACTGGAAAAAACTCCAATCGGCAGCAAAACGGGCTTCCAATATTGACGGGTGGCAAGACGACCCCATTTATGGAAAACTTCCGCTGCAGAAGGATTTCGTCAAAATGCCGGCTTATGATGAATCCTATAAAAGTATTGCGTTGACGGCAAAGAAATAACACCCAGTGCCCGGGGAGAAACTCCCCGGGCATCACACATTCTCCAGAATCCTTTACAATCAATCTGCCCGGAGGAAATCAAGGCCTCCAGCGCCGAAGTTATTTTTACGGGGAAGTTTTATATTTACAACAAACGTTAGTATTTCAATTTTCACCATTATTGTTTATAAGTTATTGTTAATATTAAATATTATTGATTACAGATATATACTTGACTTCACGTTAAGATTATTATAGACAAAAACTAGGTGTTGTAATTACTAATTTGAAAGGAGGGTATTGGGATGAGGTGTTTTCTTCAGCGTTTTTCTTCTGTGTTGTTGATTTTCTCTGTTTTTTTTCTGGTGGCTTATGGACCTACCACGGCTATGGCGGCTAAAGTTGACAAAACAACAAAAACAACAAAAACAACCAAAGCAGATCCGTCGGACAAGTTTGGTAAGGTGAATGCGGCCTACGACGCCAGCAAGATGGGGGATATGTCGGACTTCGATCCGAGCACGGTCGTTTCTCCCACAGGAGACACGATTAAGATCGCTGTTGTGGCCTCCTTTTCCGGGCCGGCCGCTTTAAACGGGACGCTCTATTGGCATGTGACGCAATGGGTGGCCCATGACATCAACAAAAGGGGCGGCATCTGGGTTGACGGCAAAAAGAAACTCGTCGAGATCATCAAAGCCGATCATATGGGCAAGCCGGACCAGTGTAAAAAGGTTGTTGAGCGGATGATCCTTCAGGAGAAAGTTCATGTCCTGTGGGGCACCGACGGCAGCCATCTGATGAAGATTATCAATGAAACGGCCAATAAGTATAAGGTCATTGCCGTCAATGCCACCTGTCTGTCTGATGATCTTATGGATGCGGCCAATTTCTCCCGCTACGCTTTCCATACCGCTTTTTCCACTGAGCAGGTTGGCCGTGGCATGGCCTATTATTACGGGCAAATCCGGAAAAAGGAAAAGAAGTTCTACATCCTCAATCAGGATTACTCCTTTGGCCATCAACTGGCCGATGGATTCAAGAAGGGATTGAAGGAATATTATCCAGAGTCACAGCTCGTTGGCGAAGATTTCCATAAGCTCTTCCTCACGGATTACGCCCCTTATCTGGAAAAGGTCAAGGCCTCCGGCGCCGAAGTTATCTTCACCGGCGACTGGCTGCCCGATGCGGGCAACCTCCTCAAGCAGTCCCGGCAGGCGAATGTAATGCTGCCTTTTGCTAACATCTATATGGACGAACCCAATAGCTTGCATGAAGTCGGTGTGGAGGGGACAAGCGGATTGACCAATCTCAGCACCTTCAACACGGCAAACCCGCAATTTCAGTTGCCGGGGCACATCAAAATGTACAGGGCCTGGAATGATCAGTGGAAGAACAAATGGAAGACACCGCCTTACAACAGCAAGCTTTTTGAAATTTTCGGCGGTAATTATGGTTCCTGGACGGGAGTTACCTATTGGCTGCTGAGTGTTATAGAACGGGCCAAGAGTACAGATCCGGAAAAGATCATCGCCGTATGGGAGAATGACACCTATCAATTCGTCAATGGGAAAAAGGTAAAGATGAGGGCCTGCGATCATAAGATCATTCAGGATCTTGCCGTTTCCGAATTCGTGCCGTGGGAACAGCAGAAGGTTTCCTTCAACATTCCTCCCTACTACTGGTATCAGGGCTCTTCCAGTTACGGCCCGACAGCCGTGCTACCGGCTGAAAAGGTGCTCCCCTGGATGGATCAGAAACTGGATCGTTGTAAAGGAAAGAATGACTGGGGCGAATAGCGCCTGAACTCAATGTGGTCCATCATGATGCACCACAGGATTTGTTTTCAACTGCAGATCAACCCTGTCTGAGATGGGGTTGATCTGCAACGATCACGCCTCCCATCCCTGCACGGCCCACCACAATTTTCGGGCTTCTCTAAACGGAAGCCCTTTTTTGTATGTTAACTGAAGTCAATATTGTTTATTGTAGTAGGGGCAAATAATTACTATGTCACCTTCAGGTGATTTGACCCTACATATTTTCTCAAGGAGTCAGACTGCCAATCGGTTTAAATGCCACTTAATGCTTAAAACTTAAATCTTAAAACTCTACGTTTCTTTTATTTCAATAATCAAATACTTCTTCTTCCCTTTGCGGACGCGCAGTTCATTTCCACCGGCAAAATCATCGGGCGATAGTTTTTCATCCAGGGAGTTCACCTGACGATCATTGATGTAAATACCGCCCTGCTCGATGAGACGTTTGGCTTCCGCCATGGATTGCGTAAGCCCTGCCTTGGCGCAGGCGGACGTGATTAAGATTCCTGCATCCAATTCCTTACGGGAAACTGCATAACGGGGAATAGCGGAGGTATCGGCCTGCGGCGCTTCGCGCGGAATATCGCTTGCCGAAAACAAATCCGCATCGACCGGGCGTGAATGGAAAGCCTCCATGGAGGCGCGCCAGGCAGCGCGGGCGGCATCAGCGCCGTGAGTAACTTTGGTCGCCTCATAAGCCAGCACGGCCTTGGCCATGTTCAGTCGCGCATCAGACAGCGTTTTTACGACGGTAATTTCTTCCAGCGGCAAAAACGTAAAGAGCTTAAGAAACCTTTCCACGTCGGCATCGTCACAGTTGATCCAGTATTGATAGTACTCATACGGTGCGGTCAGAGTGCCATCCAGCCAGATGGTGCCTTTTTCCGTTTTGCCCATCTTATGCCCCACCGACGTTGTAATCAGGGGAAAGGTAACGGCCTGCGCGTCTTTGGCTTCGACTTTACGGATGAGTTCGGTACCGGCCAGCATGTTTCCCCATTGGTCGTTGCCGCCCATTTGCAGGGCACAGCCGTAATGCTGGAACAGATGCAAAAAATCATATCCCTGCAAAAGCATATAGTTGAACTCGATAAAGTTGAGCCCTTTCTCCAGTCGGATTTTATAGCTTTCCATCGCCAGCATCTTGTTGACGCTGAAATACCGGCCGATGTCGCGCAGGAATTCAATGTAGTTGATTTTGGTCAGCCAGTCAGCATTGTTTAAAAGCAGCGCACGGCCTTCGGAAAAATCGAGATACTGAGATAGTTGTTTGCCCAGGCACTGTGCGTTGTAATCAATTTGCTCGCGGGTGAGAACCTGGCGCATTTCCGTCTTGCCACTGGGATCGCCGATCAAGCCTGTACCACCGCCGACGAGAGCGATGGGGCGATTGCCATTTTTCTGCATATGCGCCAGCGCCATGATCGGCACCAGAGAGCCGATATGCAGACTGGTCGCGGTGGGATCAAAGCCGATGTAACAGGTCACGGGGCCTTTATTGAAAAGCTCTGTAATCAAGGCCTCATCTGTGATCTGCTCGACAAAACCTCTTTCCTTTA
>CAYGNV010000132.1:0-1926 GCA_964351355.1 uncultured Smithella sp. | reverse complement strand
GCGGTTCCACCCGGCAGAACTTCGTCATCCGCCGTCTGCACATGCGTGTGCGTGCCCAATACCGCAGAAACCTCACCATCAAGATACCAGCCCAATGCTTTCTTTTCCGATGTCGCTTCCGCGTGTATATCGACGATGATGATATTGGTCTTCGTTTTAAGCCGGACAATTTCTTTTTTTGCCGCGACAAACGGGCAGTCAATCGGCGCCATGAAAATTCTTCCGGCCAGGTTAATCACGCCGACATAATCGCCTGCGGCGGTCGGCATTAATACCGAGCCCTTTCCCAACACAGTACCCGGATAATTGGCAGGACGCAGAAGCGTTTCGTAATCTCCCATGAACTCCAGGACTTCTTTTTTATCCCAGATATGATTGCCGGACGTCAGAATATCGATGTGTGCATCATACAGTTCTTCAACAATATCCCTGGTGATACCGAAACCGGCCGCGGCATTTTCACAATTGGCGATCACCAGATCGACGGCATGGCCGGTAACAAGCGACGGCAACAATTCTTTAATCGCTCTGCGTCCGGGCTTGCCCACGATATCGCCAATAAAAAGAATTTTCATTTTTCACTCGATCTGTGTGCGCGTCTATTTGGCAAAATTAGACACGCGGGTTTCCCGGATAACCGTTACCTTGATCTGCCCCGGATAGGTCAGCTCGGTTTCAATCTTCTTGATGATATCATTGCACAGCATCACGGCATCATTATCGGAAATCTTTTCATTTTCCACCATGATGCGTATTTCGCGCCCCGCCTGAATAGCAAAGCACTTATCAACGCCGTTGAAGGAATGAGCAATTTTTTCAAGTTCCTCCAGCCGTTGGACATAAGTTTCCAGCATCTCGCGGCGCGCGCCGGGTCGGGCTGCGGATAAGGTATCCGCGGCCTGCACAAGCACGCCCAGAAGCGTGTTGTTACGCCCGTCGTCGTGGTGCGTGGCAATCGCCTGAACAATGCGTGGATTCTCGCCGAAGCGCTTGGCAAAGTCGGCGCCGATAGCGGCATGCGTTCCTTCAATCTTGTGGTCCACTGCCTTGCCGATGTCGTGCAGCAGTCCCGCACGCTTGGCTTCCTTGATGTTCATTTTCAGCTCAGCGGCCATCAGGCCTGTCAAATAAGCCACATCAATGGAGTGTTGCAGAACATTTTGCGAATAACTGGTACGGTATTTCAGCGCGCCCAGCATGTTGATGATTTCGGGATGGATGTCGTGGACGCCGCAGTCGAAAGATGCTTTTTCGCCGGTTTCACGGATAATCTGCTCCACTTCCGTCCGCACTTTTTTGACGATCTCCTCAATACGGCCGGGATGAATGCGTCCGTCTTGAATGAGCCGTTCCAGTGAAATCCTGGCCACTTCTCGGCGAATCGGATCAAAGCTGGAAAGGACCACCGCTTCGGGCGTATCATCAACAATAAGGTCAATACCGGTGGCCGCTTCAATCGCTCGAATATTACGGCCTTCGCGCCCGATAATGCGGCCTTTCATTTCTTCGCTGGGCAGATTCACGACGGATACCGTATGTTCCGCGACATAATCTCCCGCGTACCTTTGAATGGAGTAGGCAATGATTTCCCGCGCTTTCCGATCCCCCGTAAGCTTGGCTTCCTCCTCAATTTTACGGACAAGCGCCGCCGCATCACGCTTGGCTTCCGACTCCATCGACTGGATGAGAATATTTTTTGCCTCTTCGGGCGTAATACCGGCAATCTTCTCCAGTTTTTCTTTTTGCTCTTCCACCAGCGCATCCAAACGTCGGTGTTTTTCCTCCAGGGCATTCTCTTTTTGGCTTAAAGTTTTCTCGCGCCCTTCGATGTTTGATTCTTTTTGTGACAATGTGTCGATACGTTTATCTACATTTTCCTCTTTAACCCGGATGCGTTTTTCCAGTCCTTCCAGATCACTTTTAACG
>CAYGNV010000131.1:1266-7000 GCA_964351355.1 uncultured Smithella sp. | reverse complement strand
GGATATCGCTGCGCTGGTCGCGGGCGCGAAATACCGCGGCGAATTTGAAGAACGCCTCAAGGCGGTGCTCAAGGAAGTCATCAGCGCCGAAGGTGAAATCATTCTCTTTATTGACGAAATCCACACCATGGTTGGCGCGGGCGCCGCGGAAGGTTCCATGGACGCTTCCAACATGCTGAAACCCGCGCTGGCACGCGGCGAACTGCGCTGCGTGGGCGCAACGACGCTTAACGAATATCGCAAATACATCGAAAAGGATGCGGCGCTGGAACGGCGATTCCAGCCGGTTCTGGTCAGAGAACCAACCGTGGAGGATACGATTGCCATTCTGCGCGGCCTCAAGGAACGCTACGAAGTGCATCACGGCGTACGGATTAAGGATTCGGCCCTTGTTGCCGCGGCAACTCTCTCCCATCGGTATATCGCCGACAGGTTTCTGCCGGACAAGGCGGTGGACTTGATTGATGAAGCCGCTTCGCGCCTGCGCATAGAGCTCGACTCCATGCCGAGTGAAATCGATACGATTGACCGGAAAATCATTCAACTGGAAATCGAAAAGCAGTCGTTGAAAAAGGAGACGGATAAGACTGCCAGGGAAAGGCATGACAAGATTGAAAAGGAACTGGCTGAGCTGAAATCCAGCATGGATCAGATGAAAATCCACTGGTCTGCGGAAAAGGACATCATTAAAAAAATTCAGCAGATCAAAAGCCAGATGGAAATGCTGAAGACGGAGGAGGCTAGCGCCCAGCGCCAGGGTGATCTGGCGAAAGCCGCGGAAATCCGCTATGGCAAACTGGTGGCGCTGGATAGCAAACTTCAGGAAGATCAGAAAAAGCTGGAGGATGTTCAGGAAAACAATCAGATGCTCAAGGAAGAGGTGGATGCCGAAGACGTGGCGGAAGTCGTCGCAAACTGGACGGGCATTCCTTTGGCGCGTATGATGGAAAGTGACGTGCAGAAACTCCTTCACATGGATGAACGACTCCGGATGCGCGTGATCGGTCAGGACGAAGGCATTGAAGCTGTGTCCGCTGCGCTCAGGCGCGCGCGTTCCGGTTTGCAGGATCCCAATCGCCCCATCGGCTCGTTTATTTTTTTGGGACCGACCGGTGTCGGTAAAACTGAATTGGCCCGTGCTCTGGCCGAATTCATGTTCGATAATGAGCAGGCCATGATCCGGATTGATATGTCGGAGTATATGGAAAAGCACTCGGTCGCTCGCTTGATCGGCGCTCCGCCCGGCTATGTCGGTTATGATGAGGGCGGCTATCTCACGGAAGCCGTCCGGCGTAAACCCTACAGCGTCCTGCTTTTTGATGAAATTGAAAAAGCGCATCCCGATGTGTTCAATATTTTGCTCCAGATTCTGGACGACGGACGGCTCACCGACGGTCACGGCCGCACCGTGGATTTTAAAAACACCGTGGTAATTATGACCTCCAACGTTGGCAGCCAGTGGATTCAGGATCCGGCTCTTGATCAAGAAGACAAGAAAAACCGTTCGATGGAAGTGTTGCGGGCGACGTTCAAACCGGAATTTTTAAACCGCATAGATGACATAATCATGTTCTCCGCCTTGAAATTGGAAGATATTTATAAAATCGTCGGTATTCAGTTGGGTTTGATCGACAAGCGACTCAAGGAGCGCAAGCTCTCCATCGAATTGACAGACGCAGCGAAAAAATATATAGCTGAGAAGGGATACAGTCCGGTTTACGGAGCACGGCCGCTTAAGCGGGCGCTGCAAAAGATAATTTTGGATCCGTTGGCGCTGGATATTCTGGCCGGAAAATTCGCCGAAGGTAATCATATTGTCATTGGCGTGTCCAAAGGGGAGATTACTTTTAGTAAAAGAGGCTGACCCCCTTGCTGACCTAATGACCTAAAGGTCACACGAGGTCACACGAGGGGCGCGAGACTGAAGACTGAAGGTTAAGGGTGTAGGGGCGGGGTAATCCCGCCCCTGAAACAGCAGGGGAGGGAGATTATTTTATGGCAGAAGAGAAGAAAGGCGAAGGATTTGTTGTTAAAGATAAACGTTTTTCAGAATCGTCGGAATCCAAAGAAGAACAGACAGCCCAGGTCGGACCGAATGTAAATGAAAAAGCGGAAGAATCCGTCACGGAACCGTTGGATTATCCGACGGTCAATTTTACAAATTTTGTCATATCACTCAGCACGTCCGCTTTGTTCCAATTCGGTGATTTTCCCGAATATGAGGGAGGCAAAGCCGCAAAGAATCTTCCGGCAGCCAAGCAGACCATTGATATTCTGGATATGCTTAATGAGAAAACTAAAGGAAATCTTGACAAAAATGAAATCACCTTAATTCAGGGTGTTCTTTATGAACTGAAAATGCGCTATGTCAAAGAAAAAGGCTGACATGCGAAGGGCAGCGCCCGCGAAAATTAACCTTTTTCTGCGTGTTTTGCGGAAGCGCCCGGACGGTTATCACGACCTGGCTTCAGTCATGCAGCAGATATCAATCTATGATGAATTAACCTATTCCCTCCGTCCGGAGGGAATAACGCTTCATTGTCCCGGAACCGACCTGCCAACTGACGAAAATAATCTGATTTACCGTGCCGCCCAAGCCATTTTTACTGCTACCGGCCATCAGGGTGGCGTTGAAATTATCCTGAACAAGCACATCCCTTCAGCCGCCGGTTTGGGCGGTGGGAGCTCGGATGCCGCAACAACCTTAATGGCTTTAAATGACCAGTGTTCGCTGGGCCTGAAAAAAACCGAGCTGATGGAATTGGGGGCCAAGCTGGGCGCGGATGTCCCTTTTTTTATTTTCGGGAGTTCGGCTTTTGCGACAGGCATCGGCGAAAAACTTCAAACCCTGCCCGAATTGCCTCAACTTCACATCGTTTTAATCAATCCCGCCTTTTCACTTTCCACAAAAACGGTTTACGAAAATCTCAATTTAACATTGACAAAGAAAAAAAATAATTATAGCATTCCGCGATTTTACGCACTAGGTGACGTGGTTCGGGAATTGCGTAATGATTTGGAAGCTGTATCGCTGAAGATGCATCCCGAATTAAATGATTTTAAGCAATTGCTGATGAACGAAGGCGCCTTGGGTGCATTGATGTCGGGCAGTGGTCCCACGTTATTTGGTATTTTTAAAGATGAGAAATCAGCCAAAGATGCGCGGGAATCTATTTTGAAAAAAGTTTCCGGAGAATGTCTGGTTTTCTTTGCCCAATCATTGTAGGGACGAATAATGATTTGTCGCTAACGTAATATTCGGTTTTAATTTGATAATGAGGGACGATGGGGCGTCGTCAAGCGGTAAGACACAGGACTTTGATTCCTGCATTCGGAGGTTCGAACCCTCCCGCCCCAGCCATAAAAGATTGCGGAGAAATATTTGAATGTTAGAAAAAATTAGGGTTTTTTCCGGTAACGCCAATATATCGCTTGCGCAAAAAATATGTGAAAAGTTGGGCGTGCAACTGGGGAAAGCCAATGTTACCACCTTCAGTGATGGCGAAACGCGCGTCGAGATTAACGAAAATGTCCGGGGCATGGATGTTTTTATCATCCAGTCCACCTGCACACCGGTGAACGTTACATTGATGGAGCTGCTCATTATGATCGATGCCATGAAGAGAGCTTCGGCCGACCGGATTACCGCCGTTGTGCCTTATTATGGGTACGCCAGACAAGATCGAAAAGTCGCTCCCCGCGCGCCAATTTCGGCAAAATTAGTAGCTGATCTGATTACAACCGCGGGCGCCCAACGCCTTTTATCCATGGATCTGCATGCCGGCCAGATTCAGGGTTTCTTCAACATTCCCGTGGACAATCTTTTTGCCACGCCGGTTTTGATTGAGTACATGAAAAGAAGTTACCAGCATAATCAGGATAATACAGTAGTTGTATCGCCGGATACCGGCGGTGTGGAAAGAGCCCGGGCTTTTGGCAAGAGGCTGGGGGCGTCTCTGGCCATTATTGATAAAAGAAGAGAAGGCCCCAATGAAGCCCAAGTAATGAACATTATTGGTAATATTAAAGGAAAGCGGGTTATTATCCTGGATGATCTGATCGACACGGCGGGAACCGTTGTTCAGGCCGCCAATGCTTTGGCGGAGGCGGGCGCGCTGGAAGTATCCGTCTGCTGTACGCATCCGGTATTATCGGGCCCGGCCATTGATCGTATTGAAAAATCAAATATTAAAGAAATTATCGTTACGGACACAATTCCGCTTTCCGATCGGGCGGCTAATTGCAATAGAATAAAAATATTATCGGTTTCCGGCCTTTTATCCGAGGCCGTGCGCCGCATATATTATAACGATTCAGTAAGCTCATTATTTATTTAGGAGGAGAGGGGTAAATGGAAATAACTGATTTAGCGGCCGAAGTCCGTAAAGAACAGAAGAAAGGTCCAGCCCGCCGGTTACGGCAGCAGGGATTTGTGCCGGCTATTTTTTACGGCGGCTCCACGGAAAACATCCAGCTGGCCGTGAAGAGCAGTGACCTGTTAAAACTGCGTAAGGGGAAAAAAGATCACGCCTTTATCAAACTGATCATTGACGACGGTGGAAAGAAGCAGGAAAGGCTCTCCCTGATCAAGGAATTGCAGATTCAGCCTTTAACCGGAAAATTTTTTCACGCAGATTTCTACGAAGTGGATATGCATAAGAAACTCGCGTTTGACGTCACCCTGAATTTTACGGGCAAAGCCATTGGCGTCGAAAATGGTGGAGAACTCCAGCATATCAAACGCGAAGTCAAGGTTTTGTGTTTGCCCGCAGATTTGCCTGATCACATTGACGTGGATATTACAGCCATTGAAATTGGTCATTCCATTAAAGTCAAAGATATCAAGATTCCTGAAGGCCTGAAGCATCTGGATCCACCGGATGCGGCTGTTGTGTCGGTCGCCGCTGTCAAGGTTGTGAAGGTTGAAGCCGCCGAAGCCGCGTCGGCGGAGGGAGAAGCAGTTGCCACGGAACCGACAAAAGAGGAGAAGAAAGAAAAGGAAAAATAAGGTTTAATCCCGCTTCCGCGGGACGAGTGTCAATTCGCCATAGTTTGCTGCGAGTTGGTTGATCAAAATTTGGGCGGGAGATCATGCTTCACTCTGCTTTGGCAAAAATATTTTTTCGATTTCGAAAGGAGAGGGAGCATATGGCGCATCTGATTATCGGTTTGGGTAATCCGGGCAAACGCTATGAAACGACCCGGCACAACATCGGGTTTATGGCGCTCGATGCGCTTGCCGCTCAGTTGGAAATAGGATTGAAGCAGAAGAGTTTTAATGCGTTGTGGGGCAAAGGAACCATTGCCGGGAACAATGTTCTTCTGGCAGAGCCTCAAACATTCATGAATTTGAGTGGTACTGCGGTAAGGCAGTTGCAGTCGTTCTTTAAAACGGATATCAGCAATCTCCTCGTTATTCACGATGATCTCGACTTGCCTTTCGGTGCTGTTCGGCTGAAGGCGGGAGGAGGCACTGCCGGTCATAAAGGGCTGGCATCTATCGAGTCTAGCTTGGGAACTTCTGAATTTACACGGGTGAGACTGGGTATTGGCAAACCAGTTGACAAATCCCGAATTGAGAGTTATGTGTTGGAACCTTTTCAGAAGGAAGAGCAAGTTGTGTTGCCGGAATTGCTTCAGTGGGCAGGCGATGCGAGTGTTGAAATCGTTTTGAATGGTCTGCAGCATGCGATAAGCAAGTACCAGACAAAAAATATAAATTTTATAAAGAAGG
>CAYGNV010000131.1:0-1256 GCA_964351355.1 uncultured Smithella sp. | reverse complement strand
GAAGGAGGACTAGTTAATGTTTAAAGAGAAACGAAGTATCTGGACATTTTTGCTGAGCGGCATAATGATTCTGCTCGCCGCCGGAACCGCTTTTGCCGGTGAAGCAAATATCAAGTTGCCCGATTTAACCCAGATTACGTTTTTGGGTGGATCACTTTCCGGGATGACGATTCTTAATGTCGGTTTGGTCATTTGTTTGATCGGCATGGCGTTCGGCGTCCTGCAATACGTTCAGACGAAAAACCTGCCCGCGCACAAGGCCATGTTGGATGTGTCCCAGACCATCTGGGAAACCTGCAAGACCTATCTTTTCCAGCAGGGCAAATTTCTCATCGCTTTGTGGGTTTTGATTGCTGCGTGTATGATTTACTATTTCGGCTTTCTGGAGAGTATGCCTGCGTCGAGCGTCATCCTCATCCTCATCGCCTCGATTGTCGGTATTCTGGGATCCTATGTGGTGGCCTGGTTCGGCATCCGCATCAATACGGTTGCCAACTCTCGCGCCGCATTTTCGTCACTTTCCGGCAAACCTCTCAACATCGTGAACATCTGTCTGCGTTCCGGTATGAGCGTTGGTCTTCTTTTGGTCAGCATTGAGCTGTTCTTCATGATCATCATCCTGGCCTACGTTCCGAAGGAATTGGCCGGCGCATGCTTCGTTGGCTTCGCCATCGGCGAATCGCTGGGCGCTTCCGTGCTGCGTATCTGCGGTGGTATTTTCACCAAGATCGCCGATATCGGTTCCGACCTGATGAAAATCGTTTTCCACCTTCCCGAAGACGACCCGAAAAACCCGGGCGTTATCGCGGACTGTACCGGCGACAACGCGGGTGACAGCGTGGGTCCTTCCGCCGATGGTTTTGAAACCTACGGCGTAACTGGTGTTGCTCTGATCGTGTTTCTGGCTCTGGCGCTGGCCTCCACCCCGGAGATGGGCGGCAGATTGATCATCTGGATCTTCGCAATGAGAATCCTCATGATCCTCACTTCGCTTGCCTCATACTTCATCAATCATGGCATCAGTACCGCAGCTTTTGCAGGTAAAAAGGAATTCAATTTCGAACACCCCCTGACCAATCTGGTATGGATTACATCCATCGTATCGATTGGTGTAACATTTGTCGCCAGTTATTTTCTGCTGGGCGACCTGGCGGGAGAAAATCTTGCCGGTCTCTGGTGGGCGCTGGCCATCATCATCAGTTGCGGAACCATCGCCGGCGCGTTGATTCCGGAATTCACCAAAATCTTTACCAGCA
>CAYGNV010000130.1:0-7083 GCA_964351355.1 uncultured Smithella sp. | reverse complement strand
ACTGGCTCCATTACGCCGATCACGGAATGGCTCTATAGCACCGATCAGTAACATATGATGAACGATCAAGGAGGCAATCATGTCCAGACCACTGAGGATAGAATATCCCGATGCGGTATATCATGTGACCTCGCGTGGGAATGCGAAAAACGACATCTTTCATTCGGATTCCGACCGGGAAACCTTTTTGAAGATTTTTTCCGGCGTTGTGCGTCGATTCAACTGGCTTTGCCACGCCTATTGCCTGATGGATAATCATTACCATCTCCTGATTGAGACACCGGATGGAAATCTGTCAAAGGGCATGCGGCAACTCAACGGTGTTTATACGCAGAAATATAATTGGCTGCATCAAAAGACGGGGCATGTCTTTCAGGGACGGTATAAGGCGATCCTGGTGGAAAAAGACAGCTATCTGCTGGAACTATGCCGGTATGTTGTTTTAAACCCGGTCCGGGCAGGAATGACGGAGAAACCGGAGCAATGGATATGGAGCAGTTATCGTTTTGCCGCCGGGATGAAGAATCCTCCGGATTATTTGTCGACAGATTGGATACTGGGATTATTCAATCATAAAAAGCCGGAGGCGCAAAAACTTTATCGGAAATTCGTCAGGGCGGGAGTTGGATTGAAATCTCCCTGGGAAGAACTCCGTGGCCAGATTCTTTTGGGAGAAGAGGCGTTTGTAGATTTCCACAGTGATTTATTGCATGACCAGCAAACGGTTAAAGAGATTCCCCGAACCCAGAGATACTTAACCCGGCCAAAACTGTCGAAGCTATTTATAAAAGTAAGAAATAAAGCGGAAAGGAATAAACAAATCCATCGAGCGCATATCCAACATGGTTATTCGCTAAAGGCGATTGCCGATCACCTGGGGATTCATTACACGACTGTGAGCAAGGTCATTAAGAACCTGGAAGAAAACTGATAATTCAAGACCTGACCCCATTCTTCTACCTTCCGAAGTAAACCAATAATCTGTTTCATAGCATATCGTTTCCGACTCATACCACCCTGACCTCCTTCAATATGATCCTTCCTATGAATACTCAAAAGAAAATTTTAGGCAGTCAAAATATCCCAACAAACACTCTCGTTGATTTTATTATTGTAGGTATAAATCTGAAGCAGTCAGTTTATCTTTCCATTATACCACCGACAGAATTTTGCGACCGCAGCGGATAATCACGATAAGCGATATCCCTGAAGATCCCTGTTTTGGCCTGTGCAACGGTAGCAATCAACTCATTATCGATATAAATACGTCCGTCGCCAATTACGACCGCCGCGCCGGAATCTTTCAGCCGCGAATATCTCCGGACGTCAATTTCATAACGAGCGCACTTATTGTAGGGGCGAATTTGACCATTAAAGGAAATCTCCGAGCAGCCAAGAGCGCGTCCCGAACCTGCCGCGCCGCGCCAGATGCAGTAAAAGCCAAGCAACTGCCAGATAGCATCCACACAAAGGCAGCCTGGCTGTACCGGGTCACTCGGCATATGGCATTGAAAATACCAGGCATCCATACGAATATCCTGTTCAGCGATTATTTTCCCCTGGTTGCCTTTCCTCTCGATGGAGAGGATGCGATCGAGCATCAAAAAAGGGGGAGCGGGAAGCCTTGCATCAAAGTCCGCCGGAGGATCGGTTACCAGCGTTCCGTAAACAAAGCCCATAAGTTCTTCGAAGTTAAAATGGCCTTGTTCCATGAATTCTTGATATTTCATAATTGTTTTATTCACTTTCATTTATTTTTTTTGCCTAGACGCATGCCTGATATCTCTGAGCGTTGTAAATCATCATGCGACGCCTCAGGAAATAAAAGTATACGCAATGAACCTTCCGTCATGGCTTAAGCTGATGTCTATGGCAGCTCTCTTGCCACCAATATAAACGCTGGGAGGTTGCAGCTCTGTCGCTTTTTTAATTCTCCTGACTTTAATATCGCTTTGGTTTAAGTGCAAGAAAACGGCAAGCCTGCGGATAAGACACTGCCTGGCAAATGAAGATGGATTATCATTTTGCCGATCATTTCTCTCCGGCACAATATTTATTCCCCATCTTGAACAATCCAATGCGGAAAGAGAGTTAGAGGCAACACAATGAACATAGGATGAATGGGAAGAGAGGCAGACAGATACTGCTTCTCTTCCCGGAATAATAACCTGACCTTTTTGATAACCTGTATGAGGTTGATTATATTGCCCCATGTTACTTCTCAGACGAACATTACTTGCAGCTCCCGAAGATACAGGATGTTTCGTTGACTGCAATCCGATATTAACAGACCAACGACGAGGTATGAAAGAATCTTCATTGTGAGATTTTTTTATGACTTTATAAGCAGCTTCCTTACAAGCCCAAAACGACCATAGCACTGTATCAGAGTTCTGGGCCAAATTAACAATTTCAATCTCCTCATCTGTGAGAATTTTCTTCAGAAATCGCGAATCCATGCTTTTCTTCCTGTTCTCTGAATCCTTTAAATCCACGATATCGTTTCCTATGTATGGCAAAATAATTCTCCTCCATTTGAGCTAGCCGTTCAATAATCTGCGCCGAATATTCCCGTTGTGCCCGCAGTCCTTCCTGAGCCACGGGCGTCGGTTTTAGCACGCTCACCTGTGCATAAAACGAATCTCCCCAGGCGGGAATCAGGCTGTGTTTGTGCTGCTTATCGCCGCGCAGGTAGATACACATAACTTTGCAGTCCTGTGTATCTTGAATAAACCGACCGACACCGTATGAAAAATTATCTTTGTCCACACGGCCGGTGCGCGACCGGCCCCCTTCCGGAAAGATCATAATCGTGTGCCCGTTGCGCAGCAGATAAGTGCACTGATCGAGGACCCGTTTCATCTTTTCCCGGGAGCCCCCGCGATCGACGGGAATGCACTTGGATAGATAGCACAAAACCGCCAGGAAAATGTTGCTTTGAAAATTACGTCTTTCCGGCAGATTCCAGGGTAGCCTTTTATACTGTGTAAAGTGCCTGCCGAAGCTGAAGATGGCGTAACTCAACAGAAAGGAGTCAATAATCGTTAAATGATTGGCACAGATAATCCAGGGTCCTTTGTGTACGGCAAATTCCGCCGCGCATTGACGGCGGATCTCCCGCAGGTTTCTGATCCGGTAACCCAACGCATGCGAAATGATAAAATAGAACGGCGCGACAAAGACAATGGCCATAAGCCCTAGAAAATTTTGTAACTGCAGCAAAAATCTGGATCGTGCATCCATAATGATTTACCCCAGTTTTTGTTTAATAATTCTCACTGCGTCGCCGATGGTGCGGATCTTATCCGCCTCATCATCATCAACACTGATACCAAAAACGTCTTCACATTTTATGATCACATCAACCAGACGAGCGGAGTTGACTTTTAAATCGTTCAATATGCGCGTATCAAGCGTCGCCTTCTCCAGAAGCGCCTGGTCTTTGGTATAAACTTTTAAAATATTCACCATTTCCTCAAAAATCTTTTTGTCATCCATCTTCATAAACTCCTTCAATATAATTAATTTTCTTCCCACTTTTTAAATATGATACAACTATTCACATCGCCAAAACCAAAACCGGCTTTGGCAATAATTTTTACATCAGGAAATTCCATACACTGATGCGGAATCTTTGCGGCAAATTCCTCAATATCCGGGTGCACGTCTTCACAATTGATCGAGGGATGGAGAAATCCCTTATAAATCTGAAGCACCGTGGCTACACTTTCAATAGCCCCGGCGGCGCCAAGACAGTGGCCAATCATAGATTTTGTCGAATTAATATAAGGAAAGTCGGCCGGTGTTCTTTCCAGCGCTTCCGCCCAATTCCTGACTTCAATCGGATCAGCGTAGGTTGCCGTGAGATGGCCGTTAACGGCGTCCACCCGGTGCGGATCAATACTGGCGTCAGCCACGGCCATGCGGATGCACCTTTTCACGCCCTCTGGGTTGGGAGCGGTCATGGAGCCACCCATCCTTTGACCACCGCTGTTAACAGCGCCGCCAATGACTTCCGCGTAAATTCTCGCCCCGCGGGCTTGCGCTGTTTCCAATTCCTCCAAAACAAGCATTGCCCCGCCGGAACCCGGCACGAAACCGCAGGCCGATGCGGACAGCGGTCTTGAACCCGCGACCGGATTGTCGTTAAACTTGCGGCAAATCACTCGCATGGCATCAAAGCCTCCCCAGATATACGGCGTAGCGCCTTCTGATCCTCCCGCAATCATGCGTTTGGCCAAGCCCATTCTTATTCTCCAGAGAGCATCAATAATCGCCTCGTTGCCTGTGCTGCAAGCTGATGAATTGGACGTTACCTGATTGCCGGCGCCGATCAGTCCACCAATGCGGGCACTGGTGCCGCTGTTCATCACCTGCTCAACCATACGGCTGCCTAGTCTTCTCACCCTGCCTTCATTAATCATCGGCACGAGATTTTGAGCTATCGTGTCCATACCACCGATGCCTGAACCCGCAATAACACCTGTATCCCAATCTACAGTATCATCATTGCTATCAGGTTTACTGAAACCAGCGTCCGTCCAGGCGTCTATTGCCGACACCGACGCATAACCGATATTGTCATTGATGGACATCAGCTTTTCATTATCGAAATAGCTCTTGCGGATCGCATCAAAATTTTCCGGAACGCCAGCGATCTGGCAGCCAAATTTCAGTTCTTCCAGCAACGGAAGAAAACGAATGCCGGAACGTCCTTCTCGCAAAGCCTGTTCAAAATTATCCAGGCCGTGCGCGTTCGGGGCGGCAACTCCCATTCCTGTGATCACCACTCTTTTTCTCATGACTCTACTCCCATTCCGGCTAGTTTTCCCACACAAACCACTTCACCATTTTCTCTTTCCATGCTTACATCCACTTTTAATGCCCCTTTACGCATATATATTTTTTCCCCTCTCACAAGCACTCTTTCGCCGGGCCGGACAATCCCTTTAAACTCGACATCATCCGCCAGAGAAAAGAGGCTCAACGGACCTTTCATCTGACCGGGCCGCATATTTCTCTGACGCGCCAAAAGATACATACCGTAAGCGACAACCCCGATCTGCGCCATAGACTCAATCAGGATCACGCCCGGCGTGATCGGCCTGCCGGGAAAATGTCCCGGATAGAAAAACTCATCTTCACGAAAACGGTAGGTCCCGACAATTTCTTCCTCGTTCAGACGAAGTATCTCATCAATAAAACGGAACGGCTTTTGCTGAGGCACCAGAGCCAACACTTCCTGGATGATGCTTGCATCAGCCTCCATAAAGGCCTCCGTTGACATGAATCACCGAACCATTGATGTAACTGTTTTTCTTCGCCAGAAAAGCAACCACTTCCGCGATTTCCTCAGGTTTCCCGATTCGTCCCAGCGGAATGCGCGCCATGATTTTTTCTTCCACTTCCGCCGGCAGTTCTTTTGTCATATCCGTTTCGATAAAACCGGGAGCTACGGAATTGACCAGGATATTTCGTCCGGCCATCTCCTGCGCCAGTGATCTGGTAAACGCGTCGAGCGCCGCTTTCTCCATCGTGTAAGGAATCTGGCCGGCGTTGCCGGTGTGACCCACCACGCTGGATATATTGATGATGCGACCAGCGGAACTCCTCAGCATGAATTGCCTCAGGATTCTTTTCGTCAGATACCAGATGCCTCGTGTCAGCGTCCGTTGCTCATCAAATTGATCTATCTTCATTGAAAGAATATCGGCATTAATCGAATGGCCGGCATTATTGATTAAAACATCAACACGTCCGGTAATGTTTTTTAATTTTGAAACCATCGCTTCAATTTGTTCCATGTTGGTAAGATCGGCTTGAATTAAAAAGCCTTCTTTTATTTCTGTCAGTAATTGTTGCGCCCGATCGGCGCTTTTGCGGTAATGAATCCCAACATGAAAGCCTTCTGCGGCTAAGGCGCGACAACAGGCCTCCCCAATGCCTGTGGCCCCTCCAGTTATAATTGCGACCTGTTTTTCCATCACTGATCTCTTTCCACTTTAAGCATCATATCTGCCCAAGCAAGCCCTGCTCCGACTACTGACACAGCAATACGATCACCGCCTTTAAGCTGATCCCAGCGGGCGCTCAGAACAGAAGGAGCGCTGCAACAACCTGTGTTACCGAATTGATCAACATTGTACCAGTGATGCTCAGGTAAAATTCCCGTTCTTTCGCATACTGTTTTGAGCATTGATAAGTTTGCTTGATGGCCGATGAAGATAAACCTTTTAGCTTCTGGAGCAAATTTGTCTTGAAGCAACTTTACGGCTTCCGTTGTCGTGCGGATAGCAAAACCCTGCACAGCGTTACCTTCCTGATAAAAACGCCAACCCCAGTTAATCCCTACTTTTTCCCAGGCCGATGGCCGCGAATCGTAATTACAATTAACAAAAGCTGCTCGCGCCGGAACACTGGTTGAAACGATTGCGGCAGAACTGCCGTCTCCAAAAAGAACTGCTGTGCTGCGATCGGAATAATCCACAGACTTCGTAATTGATTCAGAATCTATAATCAAAACATATGAAGGAAGCGCTTCCGGCACCATCCTGGAAAGAAAATTAATTTGCATTCCAAATGAAGAACACGCTGAATTCATATCAAAACAGGGAATATCAATGCCAAGTTCGGCCGCGATAGCCGACGACTGCGCAGGGGTAACGTTGTCCTGAGAAGAAGAGCCTGCGATTAGCATGCCGATATCCTCCAGTTTTAACGAAGCGCGCTCCAGTGCCATGCGGGCCGCGGCTGCCCCCATCTGGGAATTTTTGTATTGCTGGACCCGAAAGGCTTCCCGAAAATCGGCGTTTTTTGTTTTTTTAATATAATCGAGGGGCAGAACCGTTCTGCGATTCGCGATGCCGACACGCTCCAGAATCCACTCTTCGCTGGTGCCGATATCCAAATCTTCCAGAAACTTGTTAGAAATTATGGTTTCGGGATGAAAATGTCCCATGGAATGGAGATAAAGCATATCTAAAAGATCTCCCGCCCGATAATCATGTTCTGCACTTCGCGGACGCCTTCATAAATATCAATGATATGCGCGTCGCGCGACAGTTTCGATATTTCGTATTCCGC
>CAYGNV010000129.1:0-7139 GCA_964351355.1 uncultured Smithella sp. | reverse complement strand
ACAAACTGACTCAACTGGAAACAATCATGCTGACCAGCCGCAATGAGGGTATGTTCACGAGCAACCTATATGAAAGTGAGTTCCTCAATAACCGCGCTTCGTTTGTTCATCCGCAGAAAAGTTTTGGGACGGGGGCGGATACATCCAGCGAGCCAGACTATGTATCATCTTTAATCGACCCGAACGCCGTGCACGGCGTAGTTTATAAGCCCTCTGCGGCTAACGCATTCAAACCGACTGCCAATCAGAATCTTCCCGTCGCAGACGGAAATGATATTGGTTACGTGATTCTGGAAGATTACAACGCGGATATCAGAGACGTTCTTGCCCAATTCGATGAATCAAGGGAATAATCCCAAAAGATGGCCAGAAATAAGCCTGGCTTTATATCATTTCATGTCCTGTGAGGCCCAGGTCGTCGTCTTCTGACGCAAAATCAGGTTTTTATGATATTTTATACCGGCTGAGAAAGACTGAAACATAAACGGCCGATGGCATCGCCTGTCCGACTGTGGTAAGCCCCCCGCTCCATTTAGATCTGCAAAGGAATAGACATGAACTCACTCCGACATGAAAAGATTGCCCAGGAACTCCATATTACGGCTAAACAAGTAGCTGATACCGCCGCGATGATTGCCGAAGGGGCGACGGTGCCCTTCATTGCCCGCTATCGCAAGGAGGTTACCGGAACGCTGGATGAAGTTGTCATTACGGCCATTCGCGACCGGTTGCGTGAACTGGAGGAACTGGAGAATCGGCGCGACGCCATTGTAAAATCCCTGACCCAACGCAATTTGCTGACTCCGGAATTGGAAACCAAAGTTGCCGCCGCTGAAACGTTATCTATTCTGGAAGATATATATCTGCCGTTTCGACCCAAGCGCCGTACGCGCGCGACCATTGCCCGGGAGAAGGGGCTGGAAGATCTGGCGACTAAAATATTTACTCAGGAAAACCTTGATCTTGCCATTGAAGCCGCCCTGTTTGTCAGCGAAGAAAAGGGCGTGGCGACGGTGGATGATGCTCTGGCCTACGCGCGGGATATTATCGCGGAATGGGTGAACGAAGATGCAGGTGCGCGGTCGAAAATGCGTGATCTGTTCTGGCACAAAGGCGTTATCCGATCAAAGGTTTTGCCGGATAAGCTTGCGTCAGGCATTAAATACAAAGACTATTATGATTGGGAAGAGCCGGTCGCGACTGCGCCGTCCCACCGGGTGCTGGCGATGCGCCGCGGCGAGCGCGAAGAGTTTCTGACGCTACGCATGGCGCCGCCGGATGAAGAGGCTCTGCGAATATTGGAAGAGTTGTTTGTTCACGGGACAAACGAAGCGGCCAATCAGGTGAAGCTTGCGGTGCACGACAGTTACAAGCGCCTGCTTTCACTTTCCATGGAAACGGAAACCCGCATGGAGACGAGGAAACGAGCCGATGAAACCGCCATCCGCGTATTTGCCGACAACTTGCGTCAGTTGCTGCTTGCCCCGCCCATGGGGCAAAAAGCCGTGCTGGCCATTGACCCCGGTTTCCGCACCGGCTGTAAGACGGTTTGTCTGGACCGGCAGGGAAAGCTTCTCCATCATGAAACCATTTTCCCGCTCCTGTCGGAAAAAGCGCGTGAAGAGGCCGGCCAAATCATCAGAAAATTATGCGATGGTTTTCAGGTCGAAGCCATTGCCGTTGGCAACGGCACGGCGGGGCGCGAGACAGAAAATTTTCTGCGGGGTCTTGATCTGCCCAAAGAAGTTATGGTGGTTATGGTGAATGAAAGCGGGGCGTCGATTTATTCCGCGTCGGAAGCGGCAAGGACTGAATTTCCCGACCAGGATATTACCGTTCGCGGGGCTGTTTCCATTGGGCGGCGTCTGATGGATCCGCTGGCGGAACTGGTTAAAATCGAGCCGAAAGCCATTGGCGTGGGCCAGTATCAGCATGACGTGGATCAGGGGCTTTTGCAGCAGTGTCTGGATGATGTCGTGGTCAGCTGCGTCAATGCCGTAGGCGTTGAGGTGAATACGGCTAGTGTCCAGCTTCTATCATATGTGTCCGGTCTGGGCGCAGCGCTCGCGGATAACATTGTCTTGCATCGTAACGAAAACGGTCCATTTCCAACACGTAATGCGCTCAAAGGCGTGAAACGTCTCGGGGCCAAGGCCTTTGAGCAGGCCGCCGGTTTTCTCCGTATTCGCGATAGTGTAAATCCCTTGGATGCCGGCGCTGTTCATCCGGAAAGTTACACAATTGTCGAAAAAATGGCAACGGATCAGGGCTGCTCCGTTGTGGATTTGATGGCTGATGAAGCGAGGAGACAGAAGGTTGTTCTGACCGATTATGTGTCCGATAAAATTGGCCTGCCCACTTTAAAAGATATTATGGCGGAACTTGCCAAGCCGGGGCGTGACCCGAGGCGGCAGTTTGAAAATGTTGTTTTTGCCGAAGGCATCGACAAGATCACGGATTTAATTCTCGGCATGAAGCTGACCGGCGTTGTTACCAATATTACGGCGTTTGGCGCTTTTGTCGATATCGGGGTTCATCAGGACGGTCTGGTTCATTTAAGCGAGATGGCTGACCGGTATGTGAAAACTCCGGCGGATGTGGTGAAGGTCAGCCAGAAAGTCGAAGTGACGGTGCTGGCGGTGGATGCCGAGCGCAAAAGGATTTCTCTGTCCATGAAAAAAACGCCGGGTGAAAAAAATAAAACGGAACAAACTGAACCGGCCCAATCCATCGCCGGAGAACGAAAAATCAAGCCGCAGCGGCAGGAAAAAAAGAAGGACAGGGAAACGGCCAAACCCTTTAATAATCCCTTTGCCGAAGCACTGAAAAAATGAACACTTAAATCTTAACACAAAAAAGCCGGAGCTTTTTCGCTCCGGCTTTTTTAAATGATTACTTATTCTTTGCGGCTGGCTTTTTAGTTGCTGACTTCTTTATGGCAACTTTCCTGGTTGCCGGCTTTTTGGGTAGAGCTTTTTTGGGGGCGGCCTTCTTGGCCACAGCCTTTTTCACAACGGGTTTTTTAGCGGCTGCTTTTTTTACTATCATTTTCTTGGCAGCCGTTTTCTTCACTGCCGCCGCTTTGACTGCGGGCTTAGCTTTGGGTTTAGCAACCGCTGCTTTCTTTGCCGTTTTGGTTACGGCTTTTTTCGCTGGCGGTGCATTTCTTAAAGCAGCCTGCGCTGCGGCCAGTCGGGCAATGGGCACCCGGAAGGGTGAACAGCTGACATAATTCAAGCCGCTTAAATGGCAGAACTCGATGGAGCTGGGATCGCCGCCATGTTCGCCGCAGATGCCGACTTTCAACTTGGGATTGACGCCTCTGCCTTTGGCGACGGCCATCTGAACTAACTGGCCCACGCCGCCGCGATCCAGAACACGGAAGGGATCGACCGGCAGGATTTTCTTATCCACATAATCCGGGAGGAATTTACCTGCGTCGTCACGGCTGTAGCCGAAAGTCATCTGGGTCAGGTCGTTGGTGCCGAAAGAGAAAAACTCCGCTTCCTTCGCGATTTCATCGGCGGTGACGGCGGCGCGCGGCACTTCAATCATCGTGCCTACGGAATAATTAACTTTCACGCCCGTTTCCGCCATTACTTTATTGGCGGTGGCTACGATGATTTCCTTTTGTGAAACCAGTTCCTTCACAATGCCGACGAGCGGAACCATGACTTCGGGACGGGCGTCCACGCCTTCTTTGGTCAATTGACAGGCCGCTTCAAAAATTGCGCGTGCCTGCATTTCGGTGATTTCAGGATAGGTGATACCCAGGCGGCAGCCTCTGTGCCCCAGCATCGGGTTGAATTCATGCAGTGAATTAACTTTGGCTTTAACGGCATCAACGGAAATGCCCATCTCAGCGGCCATGGCGCGCTGGCTTTCTTCTTCGTGCGGGACAAATTCGTGCAGCGGCGGATCAAGCAGGCGGATGGTAACGCCGTATCCTTCCATCGCTTTGAGAATGCCGTAGAAATCTTCGCGCTGCATCGGCAGCAGTTTGGCCAGTGCGTTTTTCCGGCCTTCAACGTCGTCAGAAAGAATCATTTCGCGCACGGCCTTGATGCGGTCGCCTTCAAAGAACATATGTTCCGTGCGGCAAAGGCCAATGCCCTGTGCGCCGAAGTTGCGGGCGACGGCGGCATCGTGCGGCGAATCAGCGTTGGTGCGCACGGCCAGTTTCTTGGCTTCGTCCGCCCATTGCATGATGGTTCCGAAATAGCCGGAGAGTTCCGCCGGTCTTGTCTTTACTTCGCCTTGCATCACTTCGCCGGTCGATCCGTCCAGAGAGATGAAGTCCCCTTCTTTAATGATGATATCTTTAACTTTGAGTTCTTTGCGGGCATAGCTGATTTGAATTTCTCCACAGCCGGAAATGCAGCATTTGCCCATGCCGCGGGCGACAACAGCCGCGTGCGAAGTCATGCCGCCGCGCTGGGTGAGGATGGCCTGAGCGGCGCTCATTCCCTTGAGGTCTTCGGGAGAGGTTTCAATGCGCACTAGAACAACTTTCTCGCCGCGTAAATGCCACTCTTCCGCGTCGTCGGCGTTGAAGACGACTCTGCCGGTGCCCGCGCCGGGAGACGCCGGAAGCCCTTTGGCGATGACGCTGCGGGCTGCTTCGGGATCAAATGTCGGGTGCAGCAGTTGGTCCAGCGATGCCGGATCAATGCGCAGGAGAGCTGTCTTTTTGTCGATCAGCTTTTCAGAGACCATATCGACGGCAATTTTGACAGCGGCTGCCGCCGTGCGCTTGCCTGTTCTTGTCTGGAGCATCCAGAGTTTTTCATCCTGAATGGTGAATTCGATATCCTGCATTTCT
The DNA here is from genome assembly GCA_964351355.1 of uncultured Smithella sp. Taxonomy (GTDB): domain Bacteria; phylum Desulfobacterota; class Syntrophia; order Syntrophales; family Smithellaceae; genus UBA8904. The sequence goes on along the minus strand of CAYGNV010000129.1, from coordinate 2,317 downwards.
TTGTAATGATGTTCAAGCTTGGTATAGACGTTGACCAGGTCTTTGTAGCCGGCGGGCATGTACTCTTCGAGAGACGGGAATGAAGAAGCCCGATCGCCCTCGGAGACGTCGTTGTCTTTGGCCCAGCGGCGCGACCCTTCAATCGTAACCTGTTGCGGTGTGCGAATGCCGGCGACGACATCTTCGCCCTGCGCGTTGATCAGATATTCTCCGTAAAATGCTTTTTCACCCGTGGCCGGATCACGCGTGAAGGCAACGCCGGTTGAGCATCGTTCGCCCATGTTGCCGAAAACCATGGCCTGGACGTTGACGGCAGTGCCCCAGTTATCGTCATAGCCGTTCATCTTGCGATACAGGACGGCGCGCGCCGTTTCCCATGACATGAATACCGCGCCGATTGCGCCCCAGAGCTGCTCTTGGGGATCAGAAGGAAATTCTTTGCCGAGTTTGGAAACGATCAGCTTCTTGTAGCGACTGACCAGTTCTTTCAGATCGGCAACGGTCAGGTCGAGGTCGGCTTTGACGCCTTTTTCGATTTTGAGTTCGTCCATGATTTCTTCAAACGGATCATGTGCATCTTTGTCTTCAGGCTTTAAGCCCATCACGACGTCGCCGTACATTTGCACGAAACGACGGTAGGAATCCCACCCGAATCTTTCATTGCCGGATTTGCGAATGATGCCCAGGACGGTTTCATCATTCAGGCCCAGGTTGAGAACGGTATCCATCATGCCCGGCATCGAGACGCGGGCGCCGGAGCGAACAGACAGCAGCAGAGGGTTGGCCGGATCGCCGAACTTAGTTCCCATGGAGTTTTCGACTTTTTTCAAAGCTGCTGCAACTTCTTTTTTCAGGCCGGCGGGATAATGCTTATTGTTTTTGTAAAATTCAATGCAGACTTCGGTCGTGATCGTGAATCCAGAAGGAACCGGAATTCCCAGATTTGACATCACGGCCAGGTTTACGCCTTTGCCGCCGAGAAGGTTTTTCAGGTCGGCGGTGCCTTCATTGATTCCCTTCCCGAATGTGTAAACACGTTTAGCCATATCTCTATCTCCTTTAAGAAAGAATTAATTAAGCCGGAACCACAAGCACTGAGTTTAATAGTTGAAATAGTGGATGCTGTAAAGTATTTTTTCTCCCCCAAAGTAAAAACCCCCGCCATGGAATGAGCGGGGGCTTTTACTACTGTGCTATATATAAAGGGAGGGGTTTATGTGATCAGGGTTTTAAGCGCATCGACAACCGGCGCCGTAAAAAGAGCAATCAGAATTGTATAAAGGGCAAAAGAACCAATCGCTTCACTTAAATATAGTTTATCATATTTACGTTTCAAAGAAACAATAATGAGTCCACCGATAATCAGGCAACCAAGATGGAAGAAGGGGAATCCTTCATCTGCGGCAACGCTGAACTGGGCAAAGCTGAAAGTAGCCGTGGTCAGAACAATAAAACCGACTAAAAGAGCTGTTTGCATAATTTTTTTCATGATTCTGATCCTCCTTTAATCTTTGAATAATTAATTGCTATCTTTGTAAAAATAATCATGAAATATGTATGCCAAATAACAAGGTAAAAAATAATATTTTTCAAATGATTGAAATGATATGGGATATTATGCATGGTCGCGTTTTTCGGTTCTGACAGGGTTTGATGTAAAACGTGGTAGCGTTGAAAGAAACGTTCAATGCTGATCAAAAAACGAATAAAACATTTAATCCCGCTGCTGCGGGACGAGCGTTAATTCTCCGCAGCTTGCTGCGAGGTGGTTGATTGCCGGGCGGTGTGGAATTGATTGGTGATGGAGACTTTACCATTGATTAGCAGTATGCTACAAGCAAGGAATCATGAAAGAAAAGATGATCCGCAAAAAAATGCCTTTTCAGCGCAAACATTCGATTTCCGGACGAAAATCCAAACGGCCGGATGTGTTATCTTTCATGAAACCGGAAATAGCCACATCGCTCAAGAGTACTTTGGCGCAGATCGGGAAGCCGCATCCCGCGCCTTTTGTACCCGATGAATTTCAGATGAAAGCGCTGGCCGCTATCAGGCAAAATGACTGCCTGGTGATTGCTCCGACTGGTTCCGGCAAAACCTGGATTGCCAGGGAAGCTATTTTGTCGGTCATGGAAAAAGGGGGTCGTGCCTGGTACGCCTCGCCGCTCAAAGCTTTGTCCAATTCCAAATGGGTAGAGTTCGGCCTGCATTTCGATCCCGAAAATGTCGGTATCATCACCGGCGACACCAAGGAAAATACCGAAGCGCCGATTATTGTCGGCACGACGGAAATCCTGCGCAACCAGCTCTATGACGC
>CAYGNV010000128.1:3004-7231 GCA_964351355.1 uncultured Smithella sp. | reverse complement strand
GGCATTTTTAAGCTCTTCGACAAATTTGTCGTAACTGCCGAAGGCGGCATTAATCTTGGCAGCGACACCTCCCGTAGGCGCACCACCTCCTTGCGGCTTCAGGCATTTCCAGTAGAAAGAATGATTCCAGACCTGGGCGGCATTGTTGAAAATACCTGCTTTAGCCGGATCTATGGAGGCATTTATAATGATTTCTTCGAGTGTCTTTCCCTCCAGATTGGTTCCGGCAATGAATTTGTTTAAGTTATCCACGTACGTTTTGTGATGTTTGCCGTGATGAAATTCCAAGGTATTCGCGCTAATATATGGGGCTAGCGCGTCTTTCGCGTAAGGCAGTTCGGGTAAGTTTATCGTCATACTGTTTTTTCTCCTTTCCGATGTTATGAGAGGTTAGTATAGGCAGTCTATTTATTTTGTCAAATATAAGTTGGCGGAGTCTGCTCTGCTGCTGGAGATAGGGCATGATTTCGCGTTCTGAATTTCAGCCAAATGACGTTGAGAAACATGAAAACAGCAAAAATTAAAGCGGGCACAGCGGCTTCATTATTGAAAATATACAGAGCCATCCCCCCGGCCAGGCCGTAATTTTTCATGGTGCCTAAAAGCAGCAGCGATGAAATGGTTGAATGGGATACTTTGTAAAACCTGCCGATGAGCACCAAAGAGAGAGTTACCAAAAAGATGGCGACCAAAGCAAGGGCGGAAATTAAAATGATATCCGGAGACCACCGGTTAATGAAATTGGCGTTGTTGGCGGTAAGAGCATAAAAAATGACAAAAAAACATCCGTCCGAAATAGTTCCCTCATGACGTCCAATCCGCGTATCCCAGTTTCGATCGACGGCGATGCGGGATAGAATAAGCGGCAGCACAATCAAGGTGACAACCAGAATCATAAGCTTGTCGTAACCGATGGGAATCAACTTGAGAAAAGCCGCTCCAATCAGGGGAGTCAGGATAAGTGCGCCCAAATAAGCTCCGGCAAAACCCGTCAGTGTCAGCATCTTGTTCCCTTGCAGTCTTTCACTCAAGGGCAGGATGACTACGGCGGGAGGAACGGCGGCGATCAGAACCATGCCGATCCATAATTTTTCATCGCTGATTAAAAAAATACTTCCCAGAATGATCAGGTTTCCCAAAACCAGGTAGCTCATGAGATTGCCCCAGAGCGCCCCGGAAAGGAGTATTCTGGGTTCTTTGAAAAACCCGCCGGGAAAGCGAATCAACGCCACGGTGAGCGTAACCATCAATGCCGGCAGAATCAGAATGGAAGCCGCTTGCGCGGCCTGCGGCAAATAAAGACCCAGAAGAATTGCGGCAACAAAAAGCAGATTGGAAAATGTTGCAAAAATCTTGATCATCGACATCATGCTTCACCTCCGTAGAACAGAGATTTTTTTAGCCGCGAAAACAAGGAAAAGAAAGCAGATATTAAACATGACGATCATGGCGCCTGCCGGTAAATTCAACAAAAAAGCAAACACGATTCCGCAAAGAACCGCCCCGACGGCGAAACCGACGGCGGCGATCATCGTGGTCCGGAAACTGATGGAAAGCTGCAGGGCGGTGAGCGCGGGCAGAATCAGCAGCGCTGAACCCAGCATGATGCCGGCAACTTTCATGGCCAGCACAGCGGCAACGGCTGTCAGCAGGAAGAGCATGATATTGATCCGTTCGGTTTTGATTCCCATCGTTTGAGCCAGTTCCTGATCAAAGGTCACCGCGAACAGATCGTCATAGAAATAAATGACCACGGCCACGACAATTAAAAAAACAATAAAAGAAAGGAGCAGTTCGGTGTTGTTTACGGTTAGAATGTTTCCAAAAAGATAGCTGAATAAATCGACGTTGAATCCTCCGGACAGGCTGGCCAGAATAATGCCTGACGCAATCCCCAGCGAAGAGACAATGCCAATGGCCGCATCCGCATTTATCTTTCGGGAAGATGTTAATTTGTAAATAGCCAGAGAAGCAACCATCACCAGCGGCAGCGCCGCCAGGGTTACATAAAGGGGACTGATGCCGATTAAGAGGACAACAGCAACACTGCCGAAGGTCGTATGGGCCAGGCCGTCGCCGATCAAAGAGAACCGGCGCAGGACGAGAAATATGCCTAAAAGCGCTGATACGGCGGCGATCAAAACACCCGCGATCATTGCCCGCTGAACAAATCCGTACTGGAAAATATCAAGCAAATCCATCAACCGCTGCTCCTGATCTGGTCGTGTTGATGACAAATAAGATGCTGGCTTGCCGGACCAAAGAATCCGGTCATGTCCTCGGACGAACAGAAGTCCTTGAAGGTTCCCGAAAAGACGACTTTCTTGTCCAGATAAAGAAGATTTTGCGCGTATTGACCGATGACTCCGATGTCATGAGTCACAAGAATAACAGTTGTTCCGTCCGTCCGGCTCATCCCCTGGGTCAGCGAATAGAAAATTTCCCGGGTTTCGGGATCCAGCGCGGTGGTCGGTTCGTCTAAGATCAGTAATTCCGGCCGTCTTATCAGCGCCCGCGCCAGCATGGTCCGCTGCTGTTCGCCATAAGACAGTTCGCCTATCAAACGCGATGCCAGATGACTGATCGCCATCATCTTCAGCGTGCGCCTCAGCGTTATCGCATCTTTTTTCGGCAACCCCATTTGAACGATCTCTTCCACTGTGCCGGGAAAATGCGTGTTCAATGCGCCGAGTCTTTGCGGCAGATAGCCTATTTTTTCCCATTGGCGGAAATGACCCAGGGGCTTGCCGAATAGGTCAACCCTGCCCTGCGCAGGCTTCAAAATGCCCAGAATGTTTTTAATCAGAGTGCTCTTACCGGAACCGTTGGGGCCCACAATGCCCAAATAGATCCCCTTTTCCACGGCAAAGGTGATATTGCTGATCACATCCAGGCCGTTATACCGGAATGTTAAATCATCTAAACGAATTATGGGCATTGCATTCCTTTTTTAAGATTCGCCAGATTTCTTTCCATAAGCGTTATGAATGTTTCGCCGCTTTTAAAATCTTTTTTGCCGATGTCGTGTCCATTATGAAGATTGAGAAGCCCCACGCCTGTTTCAGCGGCAATGGCCTGGGCCAGTCTTGGCGCCATCAGATCTTCGTAATAAATATATTTCAGCTTCTGTCCTTTAACTTGTTCGATGAGCGTTATAATTTGCTGTGGCGACGGCTCTGCGTCCGTTGACATGTTATAGGCTGCCATATATTTTAAATTATATTTATGAGCCAGATAAGCAAAGGCCCAGTGGCCGGCGTGCAAAATGGTTCTTGTTTTACAGTTCGTTAACTGCGCGCGGTATTTTTGATCCAGTTCCGTCAGCTTGAGTTTATAGGACTGTGCGTTTTTTTTATACGTCTCGCTATTTTTCGAATCTTTGTTGATGAAGGCCGTCGTGATGTTGTCGATCATTTTCTGCGCGTTCGCGAAGTCCAGCCAGATATGCGGATCAAATTTGGCCGCGTGTTCCCTGTCGTTTTCCTGTCGGGCCGGTTGATGATCTGCATCATGCTCATGTAAAGCCAACAAGGGCAGCAAGAAAGCGCCTTGCCCGGCTTCGGCCGCCAGCATATTCGTTTTTTCAGCGGCGGCATTGATAATTTTATAGGCCCATTGTTCCATTTCAAAACTGGTGAAAAGGAAAATATCCGTTTTGCTTACCCGGACGATATCATTGGGCTTCAATTCATAGTGATGAGCGTCCGTCGCAGGCGGCAGCAACATTGTAACGGTGACTTTATCCCCGCCGACGTTACGGGCAAAGTCGTACAGAGGGAAAATTGTGGCCGTAACTTTCAGACGGGTATCTTTTCCGGCAGGTTCCTCCGTCTGCTTGCAGGCTAGAATCAATGAAAGGCCGATAATAAGAACAAGAAAACTTTTTTTTGTAAACGCCATCATGGCCCAATCTTTCCCGGTTGACTTTGCAGCTTCGTGCGGTGTACCTGTGTACCAAAATTGCAACTTAGTTGCAATAGCCATAAATACCCGCAAAATGATTCACGATAAATACAATAAGGTCTTTGCTGAATACGGCCGACTGAAAACCGCTTATGGCCGGGCGCCTGTCATTCTGGTTATTGGGGCAGTTTAATTTTCTGCCCTGAAAATAAAATATCGGAATCCGTCATATTATTGAGGCGACGCAATTCATCGACGGTGATGGAACTGCTTTTGGCTAGAGAAAACAGCGTATCGCCTTTTTTGACCGTGTATTTCGCCAGA
>CAYGNV010000128.1:1706-2904 GCA_964351355.1 uncultured Smithella sp. | reverse complement strand
CGCAACGGAAGATGAGCCGGAAAAGTAATCGGCGACGGCTGATGCAACCGCTGCAGCGATCGTTTTCCTGAAGCTGCCTGTTTTCAGTATGAGCTCTTCCTGCGGATGGGAAATATATGCCGTTTCCAGGAGCACGGCAGGGGTACCCAGCAATTTCAAAACGCGAAAAGGCGCCTCATGAAAGGTGGGATACTTCAGACAGTGCACCCGGCCAATCTGATCAAGCAAACCGGCGGCAAATGTTTTCGACAGATTGATGGTGTTGGTTTGAAACATATTCAGAATGATTTCATCGGATTGATTATTGCCTTCGCCGTAGGGAACACCACCGATGATATCGGACAGGTTTTCGTTGTTCGCCAACAATTTTGCAGCTTCATTACTTGCGGCGCCCGTGGAAAGACAATACACGGAACTGCCTCTGGCCTGGCGGTTTCTCGCCGCGTCGGCATGAACGCTGATAAAGAGGCTCGCGCTGGCCTGTCTGGCCACGTTCAGACGCTTGCTGAAAGATACATAATAATCTCCGTCGCGGGTTAATATCGCACGATATCCGGGCATTTTATCAATCGTTTTTTTTATTTCACGGCTGATGGCCAGCACAACATGCTTCTCATACGTTCCGTTTTTACCCACGGCGCCGGGATCTTCTCCGCCGTGGCCGGGGTCAATCACAATCACTCTTTTTTTTACGGACGGCGGCGTCCGTTCCTTGACGGCTTCGTTTTTTACGGCCTGTGTCACAATAACATCCACAACGACGCGGTCAGGCTTATCCATGAATTTTTTTAACTTGAAAACTTCCGCTTTGAGCGGTTGATCGAGAATAATTTCAATTTTACGTTTATTGTCGCCCGCAGTTGTGAAAATGATTTTTCTGATGCCGTGTTTGCCGATCATCTTCTCAGCGGGCAACGATGAATGAAAAGAGGCATCGGAAAATTCCAGAGTGATAATATTTTCTCTGATATTAAACTGATAGTCCGGTTCAGCGCTGAGGTCAACCACAACACGCGTGTGATCGGGTGCGCTCCAATACCGGATATTGGATATTTCGGTCGCGGTAAAACCTAAAGCAGGCCATAGAGCAATGACCAGAATCGCCAGACAATATAATATTTTCTGTGTTAGCTTTTGCTTTCCCGAATGCATGACATGAAAGTAACAAATTTCCGCAGCAACTGCAAGGAAAGGATTA
>CAYGNV010000128.1:0-1606 GCA_964351355.1 uncultured Smithella sp. | reverse complement strand
CTTTCGTAAATGCGAATTTTGGCACACGTCTCTCAGGAGGACATATCTATGCAGGAAAATCGCTTTAAAGCGGCTTTATTGAATCCCAATATATTCCCGGTCACCTGGGAACTGGTGCCGGGAAGGGGCGCGAAAGAAGCGGTACAGAATAAGGCCATGGCTCTAGCCGGACAGGCCGCCTCCGGGGAAAACATCCATGCCCTGACCCTGACCGACAATCCGGGGGGAACCCCGGCCATGGCCGCTGATTTCATGGGCGGTGAAATTCTGAAGCTGGGCATCGAGCCTCTCGTCCATTTTACCTGTAAAGACAAGAATCGTAGTGCAATCGAAAGCCAGCTTTATGCCCTGGATCGGGCGGGAGTCAGAAATCTCCTGGTGATGAGCGGCGATTACCCTGTGTCCGGCTATCTGGGGCGCCCTGCCCCGGTCTTTGACCTTGATCCGATCCATACCCTGCAATTGATCTCGGAGATGAACAACGGACTTGAATATCAGGGAATCAAGGGCAACGTCCGTCACCAATCGAGCGACTTTTTTCCCGGCGCTGTTGTTTCTCCCTTCAAGGCGACGGAAGCAGAGCAGCTAACCCAGTATTACAAACTGAAAAAGAAAATCGATGCCGGCGCGCAATTCATCGTTACGCAACTGGGATACGATGCCCGGAAATTTCATGAAGTATTGCTCTTCATGAAATCAAACAAGTTCAACCTGCCGCTTATGGGAAACATTTATATCCTTCCGTTTGGTGCGGCCAAAATGATGAACCGCAACGACCTGCCAGGCTCCGTCGTCACCGATAAACTTCTCGCAGATCTTGATCGGGAGCGCAATGATCCCGACAAGGGAGAAGGGGCGAGAATCCTGCGCGCCGCCCGGATGTACGCGATTATGAAAGGCATGGGCTACAGCGGCGCTCATATCGGCGGACACAATATCAAATATGAACAGGTGGCAGATATTATCCGGCAGGGGGAAGCGCTTGCCTCTCAATGGGCAGACCTGGTCCGCTATTTTGACTACCCCATCCACGGCGGCTTTTATTATTTTGAGCATGATCCGAAAACGGGATTGAATCTTGAGGCGCCAACCAAACGACCGTCCCGGCCGCTGGATGCTAAAGTTGAATATACCTATGGGTTATCCAGGCTCGCCCATAAACTTCTGTTTGAGCCGGGAAAGAAACTCTACGGCGTTATGAAGGGACTTTGCCGCAAAGTGGAAGGATCGAGGATGGAAGGCTTGTTTCACAAACTGGAACAATTAACCAAGGTCGTACTTTTTGACTGCAGAGACTGCGGGGACTGCGCCCTCATCGATGTCGCCTACCTCTGCCCGATGTCGCAATGCCCGAAACAACAGCGCAACGGGGCCTGCGGCGGGAGCTTCCAGGGATGGTGCGAGGTTTATCCCGGAAAGAGACAGTGCGTTTATGTCCGGGCCTATGCCCGGTTGAAGAAACACGGCGAGGAAGCTAAGCTGAATGAAGGCATTGTCGAGCCCTGCAACTGGGATCATTATCAAACCTCCGCATGGATAAACTACTATCTGGGAAAAGACCATACCTCAAAAAGACAAGTTTGATTTATTCATTGAAGATTATAAC
>CAYGNV010000127.1:0-7234 GCA_964351355.1 uncultured Smithella sp. | reverse complement strand
CGCGCCGATGATCACGCCGGCTTTCTTCTGTCATTCTCCCTATACCTGTTCTCCGCAAACGCTGGTAAACGTGAAGGCCGCGGCCCGCGAGGCCGGGATTCTGTACCTGACCCACCTTCTGGAAAACAAAGACGAGATCGACACGATTGAAAAACGCTACGGTAAGAAACCGGTGCGGCATCTTTTCGATCTGGGGGTGCTGGATCATCAAACCATCGCCGTGCATTGCAACTGGCTAAGCCCCGAAGATATCGCGATCTTCGCCGATCTCGGCGTCAGGGTGTCCCACAATCCGGCCAGTTCCATGAAGCTGGCCGCAGGCGTCGCGCCCGTCCCGCAAATGCTTGAAAAAGGCATAGCGGTCGGCCTGGGCACGGACGGCTCCGCCAGCAACAATGCCCTGGACATGTTCCGGGAAATGGACACGACGGCAAAAATTCATAAAGTAACCATGCTGGATCCCACAGTGATGAGCGCCCAAACCGTTGTATGCATGGCCACGATCGGCGGCGCTCGCGTTCTGGGGCTGGATAACCTGATCGGCTCCATCGAAGCGGGCAAACAGGCGGATATCATCGTTGTGGATATGAACCAGCCTCACCTGACACCGATTTACAATCCCTACTCCCAGCTTGTGTATGCCGCGCGCGGCGCGGATGTGAAAACCAGCATTATTAACGGCAAGGTCATCATGGAAGAAAGAAGGTTGCAAACCATCGACCTTACGCAGGCCATGGATAATGTCCGCAAGATTGCCTCTCATATTACAGCGGAAATAATTTCAGATACCGGCCGTAGCCTTCCTTTTCCAGTTCCTCTTTCGGGATAAACCGCAGAGCCGCTGAATTCATACAGTAGCGCATGCCGGTAGGCTGCGGGCCATCCGGAAAGACATGGCCCAGATGAGAACCGGCGTGCCGGCTGCGGACTTCCGTCCGGGTCGAAAAGAGACTGCTGTCTTCTTTTTTCACAATGTTTTCCGGCGCCAGGGGCTGTGTAAAACTGGGCCAGCCGGTATTGGAATCATACTTGTCTTGCGAACTGAAAAGCGGCTCTCCGGAAACAATGTCCACGTAAATGCCTTCTTTTTTATTATGGACGTATTCATTCTGAAAAGGCGGTTCCGTCCCGTTTTTCTGTGTAACGTCATATTGCATCTTCGTGAGATTTTTTTTCAAGGCCGCATCGTCCGGCTTGCCGTATTGCGGAACATCGGCAGATGCGCCGTTTTGATCACCCTTCCAGACCTTCTGAATAAATCCCTCGCGGCCTGATCCACTGCGATAGCTTTTGTAGTGTAGCGGATTCTTTTCGGCATAACTCTGATGATAATCTTCCGCCGCATAGAATTTGGCAAAGGGGATGGTCTTTGTGACAATCGGCCTGTCAAATTTCCCCGATTTTGTGAGCCTTGCCAAGACCTGCCGGGCTGCTTGTTTTTCTTCATCATTGGCATAAAAGACGGCACTCTCATAGCCGGGCCCACGGTCGGCAAACTGACCGCCTGCATCCGTCGGATCAATATGCCTGAAAAAGTACGTCAATATCTGTTCATAGGAAACCCGTCGTGGATCGTAATGCACCTGAACCGCTTCAATATATCCCAATGCCGAGTAGGTTTGATAAGCAGGCGCCTCCGTTGCATTGCCTGCATAACCGGAGACAACCTTCACGACGCCGGGCAGCTTTTTCATGTCGGATTCCACACACCAGAAACAACCGCCGGCCAGTGTTGCAATGGCCGTATTTTGTTTATCATTCATTTTTGTCATGCTTTTATTTACCTCCGATTGTTGGGTATCGCCACTCTGACAAGCCAATATTAAACTAAACAAAATCATATAAATGAATATTTTTTTCATCTCGTCTCTCCCGTCGCTTAACGTCAATAATGTATATGTAAAGCTTAACGATGATCTTATGATTGTCAAACGGCCCAGGCGGCTCGTATCAATATTTGATTGACATACCAGACAATTCTTCATATATTCCCGCCACGAAAAAGCGATACTTAAATCAGTCAATAATCATCCGCACATCCGCTTGCAAGGAGGAGAAAATGGTGGCGCTTTCTAAGGGCAAAAAACGGAAATTCGGAACCTTGTCAGGGCTTTTGGCCAAGACGGTATCCGCTGTACTCATGGCGACCATTCTGGCGTCCTGCGGTGGTGGCGACAAAGGATACAGCTACACGGTCAGCGGCACGGTCAGCGGTTTGGTTGGCAGCGGACTGGTATTGCAGAACAATGCCGGGGATGATCTGACCATCTCTATCAACGGTACTTTCTCTTTTGTCACGGCGGTCCGCAATGGGAGTGCCTATTCTGTTACCATCAAGACGCTGCCCCCCACCTTATCTCAGACTTGCACCGTTGTGAACAGCAATGGTACCATCAACAACGCTCCGGTAACCAACGTGACAGTGAACTGCCTGGCAGTACCGCCCCGCTTTGCAATTGATCCGTCAGGGCAATTTGCCTACGCGACAAATTATCTATCCCCCACGATCTCGGTTTATAAGATCGAGACTACCGGGACTTTGACCGCCGGCGCCGCCGTGGCAACCGGAACAAATCCCAACTCCATCACGATCCATCCATTCGATCCCGGAAAATTTGTCTATGCGGCCAATTATGGTTCCGCTAATATCTCCGCCTATAAGATCGGGACCGAGGGAGCTTTGACCGATGGTTCCACAGCGGGAACCGAAAACAATCCTTACTCCGTCACAATTATCCCGTCAACCGCAACCCTGTCCGGGAAATATGCCTATGCAGCCAATTTCGGTTTCCATACGATCTCGGTCTATGCCATTCATCAGACGAGCGGGGCTTTAAGCTTGGTGACCACAGTGGCGGCCGGAACAAATCCTCATTCCGTAACGATTGACCCATCGGGGAAATTTGCCTATGTGTCTAATGCAGGTTCAAACAACATCTCCGTCTATGCCATTCATCAGCCCTCAGGGGCCTTGATTAATCCAACAGTAGTGGAAGCCGGGACGAATCCCGCTGCCGTCTCGATTATCCCGTCAACCGCCACAACCCTGTCCGGTAAATATGCCTATGTGGCCAATACGGGTTCCAACACGATCTCAGTCTATAAGATCGACGAAACCACCGGGGCTTTGACTGCACCACAGTTGCCAATATCCACTCAAGGAAATCCGAGCGCCATCGCGATTGATAAGACAGGTAAGTTTGCCCTTACGGCAAATTACAGTGACAGCAGCATCTCCTCTTATACCATCAATCAGACCACCGGGGTTTTGGTTTTGGTGTCCACACTACCCACCGGAACAAATCCTTACCTTGTCACGATTGATCCGACGGGTCAGTTTGCCTATACAGCCAATGTTACTTCCAACAACGTATCTTCTTTTTCCATCAATGCCGGCACAGGCGCCCTGACGCAGGTAAACAACCCACCGATTAGCGCCGGAAAAAATCCTTATATGGTGACGATTAATCCGGCAGGTACTTTTGCCTATGTGCTAAACGCCGGCACCAGCACGATCCCGGCCACAATATCGGTCTATGCCATTGATGGGAGGACCGGAGCATTAACGGCAGTGCCTACTCCTTAATCCGCCCCGGCAAGGCAAAACGTCGGAACTATTCAGCACATATCAGGAACAGCAGCTGTTCCTGATATGTAGAATCCCTTGCTCCAGGGAGAAATCAACCTTTCAGAAACTTTTCGGCAAGAGCGCTGATGCCTTGTTGCAGTACATTGCCTTCCGGAACCTGACCATCGGGAGTCAGTTTATCAATGATCTGGGGAAGGAGATTTGCCAGGCCATCCGATACCTGATTTTCTGAAACGCCGCCTGGTGTTCATGCTCATTTTCTTATTTCTTCTTTTGGGTATCCGCCTTCTTGTCTTCTTTTACCTCAATCTTGGTCGCGGTCATCTTGTATTCAATCGTGACTTTGGAACCGACTTTCAAATCGCCTGCAACCTTGGTTGCGGCGTCTTTGCTCACTTCCCAGTTATCGTTGCCTTTTTTAACAACGATCACATCCCCTTTAATTTCCAGAACCGGCCCGGTTACCTGATACTTATTGGGTCCCGCGGCAAATGCCATTGTGGCAACCAATATAAACGCGCCTGCTAAAATCAAAACTTTTTTCATAAATACAGCCTCCTTTGCAGTTTAGAGTCCACAACACTTATTTGACAATAATAAAATCTTTGATGACATCAAATGTCTTTTCTTTAATGCCACTGACCTTCATAACATCCTCAATCGTCTTGTAAGGTCTGCCGTCAATAATAGCCTTAGCCTTGACTGGGCCTATTTCAGGAAGTTTCTCGAGGGTCGTCTGATCTGCCGTATTAATATTAATTTTTGTGCCCGGCGCCAGTTTTGCGGCGGCAGCGGAAGTGGATTGAGCCGTTGCCTTGATATCTTTTGTCGTCTTGGTCAGATCGGTTGCAGCAGCAGATACCGGAGCCGCTGCCTTGGCCGCCGCTTTCTCCGCCGTTGCCGTTACGGGAGCGGCCTGTGACTTGCCAACGGTAACAAAAGGCTTCATCGCCTCAATGGCTTTGGCGCTGATTCCCGCCTTGGAAAGTTCATCCACGGATTTGTATGGACGGCCGGCAATGATTTTTTTGGCGATGGCGGGACCGACACCTTTAATAGCTTCCAACTCTTGTTGTGTTGCACTGTTGATATCCACAAGAGTGGCAACACTCTTTTGCTCATCAGCCTTCTTGGCAGCATGCACCGGCGTTGCCCACATTCCCAGAATAAACACAGCGCAAATCATCAAAGTAAAAGACATTAAACCATAATTCCCCAACAACACGAAACTTGATTTCTTCAACATAACGCCTCCTTTTATTAAATACTTTTTTGACCTACAACATTATGGTTAGATTTCTACCAGAGTCGCCACACCTTGTCAAAGTCAATTCTGAAGACTTAAAAAGCAGGCCAAGCCGCTCTTCCCAATGAAGCGGCCCAATGAAACGGCTTGACTTCATTTACTTTTCCGGATAATTGAACAACATAAGAAAGTTGACAGACCATGTCCGGAAACAAAAAACAAAAGCTTTATTTAGAATATCCGTGTTTATGGATATATAAAATCATCGGCGCGAATCATGATGAAATGAAAAGCGCTGTCACGGAAATTATCCGGGATCGCCAATGTAAGGTATATCCATCCCGCCAAAGCGAAACGGCCAAATATATTTCCCTGAATGTGGAACTTACCGTGGAGAGTGAATCGCATCGCATCGCCCTGTATGAAGCGCTCAAAGCGCATCGGGCGATCAAACTAGTGTTGTGAGGAACGGTAACGCACGCGCCACGCTGCAAAATACAATGCCGCATGTCTCGTAGTGCTGGTTTTAAACCCGCTTAAGCGGACATAAATGTCCACTCTAAAGCCCAAAACACAGTATCCGTCCTAAACCGCACATGGTAATAGTTTTACGTCGATGGGGATGCCTGCCTGTCCTTCCAGAATTGCTGAATATTCCGCCGATGGTTAAGCACAATCAGCGTAAAAGCAGCCAAAGCGCCGCTGATGGCGGGAAACGCCCACAAAAAAGGCTCTGCAAGCCCGGCAGACAGCGTGGTCACCATAAAGAATGACGCAATAAACGGCACACGCTTCACCCAGTAAAACAAAACCCAGAGCAGCGCGGCCAAAAGCGCCGCCCAAGGCGCAATGAGCAGCGTATAGCCCAGATAATTGGCCACGCCTTTACCGCCGCGAAATCCGTGAAAGCAGGGAAAGCTGTTTCCAAGAACCAGAAAAAAACCAGCCCAGGCCAGCCATCTGCCGTCGATAAAATGAAGGGCCAGCGCCGCCACAGCCAGCGCCCGCCCGATATCCAACGCGAAAACCAGCACCGCCCAAGGCATGCCCGCCTGCCGGTAAACATTCGTGGTACCCGCATTGCCGCTGAAACTCCGGCGGGGATCGGCCTTACCGGCAATTTTGAAAAAAAGAATCGCAAAATTGACGGACCCGGCCAGATACGCTAAAAGGCAAATTAAAATTATTTTTTCCATACCCCATCCCTAATCCACTGCGGCGGCCGCATGCGTCCCTTGGTAATGTCGCGCATGCGCAGACCGCTGATGCTTTCACACATTATACCCTTTTGATCAAAAATCCACGCATCAAAAACGAATGGCTCGCGGCTCACCGCTATGGGCGCAATCCGGGCCAAGTAAGACCCGCCTTTTTTTGTGGCGCTATAAATGATCCTGCGGTCAAAGCCGACCGGGAAAGGAACGATATCGGTAAATCGCTGTCCCCAGACACAAGCCGCGTGCATCGTTGCATCCAGCACAAAAGGCGATCCCAATAGTTGGTCATCGGCCTCGCCGTTGCCGCCTGATATATCCGCCAGCGCGCCCTCCTCTGAAACAGACAGGTCGGAGGCGATATTTTGATAGGCTGCGCCGAAAGGAATCAGCTCGCGATAAATCGAGGCGGCGGGAACATGGATGCACTTCCTCACCATTTTTCGGGCATTCTGATAAGATAATGACGGCTGGGGCAAAGCCCTGTCCTGAGAGAATGTTACGCGCGCATGTTCCAGGGTTCGGCTTATTGCGCCGTTATTTATTTTTACCGAGGTCAGGAGCGAGGCGCTGATAACGTCTTCCGAAAACTCTATTTCGATTTGCGCCTCATGTCGCTCCGAGGCCGGATCGATGGCTAACATCCGGGGAAAGCGTGCTTCGGTAAGAATTTGGAGGTTTGCTTGCGGATGATGGCTTCTGACGGCCCCTGCCAGAACAATCAAGGCCTCCACAGCCGGGAAGATGGCCTTCCCCTCAAAATAATGATCAAACAAATACGGCCTGATCTCGATGGTAAAGGGAAAGCGATTTTTCATATTTTGTGGGGAAAGGTTTGCCATAAATGAACCGTTTTAGGATCGACGGCCACCGGCTTGCCGTCCGAGTTTGCCGCGCAGTGCTTCGTATATCCGGTACAGACAATGTGCCCCTTTTCCGCGTGCGTGACGACATAGTCAAACTGCAAGCGCACGCGCTCAAGGTTCACCGGTCGTGTGTGGATATACATGACATCGTCATAAGAAAGCGACTGAGAAAATGTAATGCGCAGATCAATGATGGGATAGACATAGCCGCTTTCTTCTATTTCCTTGTAGGAATAGGCCACATCGCGCATCAGCGATGTGCGCCCGAATTCAAAATAGCGCAGATAGTTGGAATGATAGACGACTTGCGAACGGTCGG
>CAYGNV010000126.1:0-7239 GCA_964351355.1 uncultured Smithella sp. | reverse complement strand
ATCGTCTTCGCCGAAGTACGCGCCTGTCTGGACTTCAATGATGACCAGATCGATATCGGATAGATTTTCCAGACGGTGGGTCGCGCCTTGAGGTATGTCAACCGCTGTGCCGGCGCCGATGGCATAATCCCGGCCGTCGATGATTGCCCTGCCAACGCCCGCAATAGCATACCAGTGCTCCGAACGCAGCTTATGACGTTGCAGGCTCAAACTCCCGCCCGGCTCGACGACAATTCGTTTGACTTTATGATCCGAAGCATCGGATAAGATTTGATAGTAGCCCCAGGGACGAATATTTTTCTCTTCCATGAATTTTCGCTCACAAAATATTTGTTATTTTGACTATCATAATCCCGGCTGAATGAAAAGCTGTCCTTTTTGCGTATCTCGCTGCGCCACCCGTATGGGTGGTATCTCGTGAAGCGTCGTTTGTCACTCGTGGAGCATTTCAGCCGGTTCCCTTGGGACTTTGAACTGTGAATCGCTGAACCTTCTCTTCCCCTCTCGCTTTTACCGTCTCAATATGCTAAGTCCCTGCCCCATAAGGACTATGGACATTAAATATTCACTCAAACGCAGCCGCAAACGCAAGAAAACGATTTCGTTGCAAATCGGCAACAACTCGGAACTCACGATTTACGCGCCGTACTTTACACCCGTCGCGGAAATCAACCGTTTTGTTGAAGAAAAACAGAACTGGATCGACAGGGCCATGCGCAGGCAGGCCAAGCTGCTGGTTCACCACAAGGAAAAAGCATACGTCACCGGTGAAAATTTTTATTATCTGGGCCAGACCTATCCTCTGGAAGCCTTTTTTGAACCACTGGAAAATACAGGTGTTATTTTCTGGAATAACCGATTTTTTCTGAACTGCCCCGAAAACACAGAAATGAGAAGACACTATTTTGTTTCCTGGTACAAGAAAAAAGCGCGGCAATATTTAAGTGAGCGGGTTGATTTCTACAGCAGCATGCTTAAATTGGAGTCCGGCGGCCTTCGGATAACATCCGCCGAAAAGCGCTGGGGATCCTGCTCGGAAGATAATCATTTAGCATTCAGCTTCCGCCTGATCATGGCGCCGCCGCAGGTCATTGATTATGTGGTGGTGCATGAGCTGATGCATATCCTGGAGAAAAATCATTCTTCAAAATTCTGGAACAAAGTGGTAGAAGTGATCCCTGATTACAAAACGCACCGACGCTGGCTTCGCGAACATCAGCATCATTTTAATCTTTGAGCGCATAAGCCGAAAGGATTTAGACATCTTATTTTATGGACATTATCGAAACCATTGACCTCACGCACCGGCCATTTCTGGCTGAACGCTTTAGACAAATGCATTTGAATATTTCCGACTATACATTCGCCAATACCTATTTATTCCGCAACATCAGCCGTTATGAAGTGTTGACAAAGGATTGCGGCACGTTCATTTCGGCCTACAACCGTCAGGGTCAGAATTACATCATGCCGCTTTCCGACCTGCGCGTCTGCGGTCTGGACATGCTCAAAGGGTTGCTCAATGGAAAAAACTTCTTTTTCCCGATACCTGAAGAATGGCTTCCTTTTTTTCCTATGGATGAATTTCATGTTACATCCGACGATAGTGAATCGGATTACATTTACCTGACTTCCAATATGGCGACATTTGCGGGAAAACAATACAACCGCCATCGAAACCATCTGAATCAGTTTTTTGGCGCCTACCATCCCGCAGTTCGGCCCCTGTCCGCAGGTAATGTGGAAGACAGCCTGATAATTTTACGCCAGTGGCAGGACGAATCCGCTCTGGCCCGAGGCAAAACAGATTTTGATTTATGCGCGGAGGCTTTGCAAAAATTTTCAGAACTTGCGCTGTGGGGAACAATATATTACATAGAGAATGAACCGGCCGGATTTATCATTGGCGAGGCGCTGAATAAAGATACGTTCTGTCTTCATTTTGCCAAAGCCTCCAAGATGTATCATGGCATTTATGAGTTTATGTTCAACGACACGGCAAAACAATTGCAATCGCAATATAAGTATCTGAATCTGGAAGAAGATATGGGCAATAGAAATTTACGGCGAACGAAAAGTTCATACGGCCCGGAATGCATTTTAAAAAAATATCGCGTTAGTCTCAAAGTTGGAGCCGAATGACTAACCTCTTTATCATAACTGATTTACAAGAAGGAGACCAAGGCGTCATTCGTTCCATTGATGGCGGTTCGGCCCTGACCAGCCGTCTGGCCGGCATGGGTATCGTTACCGGCGCAAGGTTTCGCATCGCACAGGTCAGCGGCGGAATGGTTGTTATTTTAGTCTCGGCAACCCGAATCGCTTTAGGACGAGGCGAAGCCTCGAAAATTATGGTTTACAAAATCGATCCCGCCGATGAGACCTGTCCTCCTCCCATTGAAAAGGAAATCTTCGTCGCGTTGGTCGGCCAACCCAATGTCGGCAAATCCACCATCTTTAATATTCTGACGGGGCTTTCCCAGCATGTCGGCAACTGGCCAGGGAAAACCGTCGAGAAAAAAGAGGGGGTACACCGCGCCAATGATATATTGATCCGGATTGTCGATCTGCCCGGCACTTACAGTCTCACATCTTTTTCCGAGGAAGAACGGGTCACCCGTGATTTCATCATTCAAGAAAAGCCCGATCTCGTCGTGCTGGTGCTGAACGCCGCCGCGCTGGAGCGAAGCCTTTATCTTTTATCCGAAGTGTTGCTGCTTGCCCGGCCGGTGATTGTGGCCATCAACATGCTGGATGTAGCATCAAACCAGGGCACGCAGATTGACGCGAAAGCCTTGCAGGATTCTCTGGGCCTGCCGGTCATTCCCATGATCGCCAAACGCAACAGCGGCATCAAAGAGCTGGTGGATCAAATCACCCAGATCGCCTCCTGCGAACAAAAATTTCAACCCGAATTACCCGAAGTTTCCGCCGATCATCTGGAAATTTATCAAAGCATCCTGGAAACCATCCGGCCCTATATTCAAGGTCCTTACACTCCCGAATGGGTGGCTGTTAAATTAATGGAGGGCGACCCGGAAGTATCCGCCATGGTTGAAAAGCAAGCCCAGCCATCCCACTGGAATACAATTCTGACACTGCTCAGCAAACACGAAGATGCACTGCATGCCGTGGTTAATGGCCGCTATGACTGGATTGAAAAAATGACCCGGGCAGCCGTCTCTCACTTCAAAATGGGGCAGGTTGTGCTCACCGATAGAATTGATCATGTGCTGACGCGTCCGATTTTCGGCATTCCGATTCTACTGGCCATCATGGCCTTTGTCTTTTTCCTGACCTATTCCATCGGTGTGCCACTGCAAACCTGGCTTGCCGATTTAATCCAGCAATTCATTGCCTTTTGCCAACCGCATACCAGTGGCTGGCCTGCCTGGCTGCAAGGGATGCTGTTCAACGGCGTCATCGGCGGGGCCGGCTCCGTCCTGACATTTTTACCGGTCTTGTTGATCTTTTTTGCCATCATGGCCTTACTGGAAGATGTCGGCTACATGGCGCGCGCCGCCTTCGTGATGGACAGGATCATGCATCTGGTCGGCCTGCACGGCAAAAGTTTCATCCCGATGTGTCTGGGTTTCGGCTGCAACGTTCCCGCGATTCTCGGCGCCCGCATCATCGAAACGCGCAAGGCCCGGATGATTACACTGCTTTTGATTCCTTTTGTTCCCTGCGCCGCCAGACTGGCCGTCCTGACGCTGGTCTCCGCCGCCATTTTCAGGGAAAACGCCGTTTACGTATCGTGGAGCATTCTGGCCCTCAACATTGTTGTGCTGGGCATCGCGGGCATGTTTGTCAATAAGGCGCTATGGAAACAAGAAGCGCCGTTCATCATGGAACTGCCGATTTATCACCGCCCCGATTTAAAAACAATTCTGATGGTCATCTGGTCGAGAACCATTTCCTTTGTCCGCAAAGCCGGAACGGTTATTCTGGGCGTTTCACTTCTGGTCTGGATTTTATCTTATTTTCCAACGGGCAATGTGGAAGAAAGTTTTCTGGCTTCCGTGGGCAGGTTCATTCAGCCGCTGGGCGTGCCGCTCGGGCTGGACTGGAAAATGATCACCGCGCTGCTGACAGGACTCGTCGCCAAGGAAAATGTTGTAGCAACGCTGGGTGTTCTTTACTCCGTAGGAAAAGACGGGCTGGCGATGACACTGCCCACCATCATGAGCCCGGAATCGGCCGCCGCATTTCTGGTGGTGATGATGCTTTTTATACCCTGCGCCGCAACTATCGCCGTGCTGCGGAAAGAAATGAACAGCAACAAATGGTTCTATTCCACCATCGCCATGACCCTGATCGTTTCCTATCTGGGCGGAATAGCAGCGTTTAATTTTGTCAGATGGTTAGGAATCTGGTGAAAAGGGACAAAAGCTAACTGCACAAGCCGACAGGACATCTGACTTCTGACGCCTGAAATCAGGAAGAGACATTCATGCCCATCAACTTCACGGAATCATTAAATAATACGAAGATACTTTTGTCCGAGACAACTTTCTCGACAAAACCCACACCGAATACCGGATGATTGATCACATGATTGACTTTGAAAGTTTCCTTGATTGAATAATTTCGTATGGACGTCTCCGGCGGCATGTTGCGGCTTCTAAGATCCCATTGCAGGGGCGCGTCAATAACCGCCACTTTTGCCGCCACAGCCTTTTTAGCCCGGACAACGCCTGGGGTGAGCACGGCGGCAGTCTTTCTGGCACGAGGCATCGTTCCCCGATATTTGTGCTCCGCGCCACAGGTTTTACATTTTACGCGGCTCACCACACCATCCACTTTGAACAATACCAAGTGAGCCAGAACTAACTTGCATTTCAGACAATACGCATCAATATTTTCACCAACAGAAAGCACTTATGATCTCCTTTTATGTTTGTCGTGTCGGTAACCTATATCAGATTGCCCGAAGATGTCCTAATGAATATTTTCCCGCTGACTCTAATATGAATAAGATTAAAGAGATGAGGCCAGGACAGCCGCACCGATCGCGCCATTGACTTGCGCATAAGATGACACCGCGATCTTTACGCCGAGTTTCTTCTCCAAGGCGTCCACAACGCCTGCGTTGCGCGCGACGCCGCCGGTGATCATCACCGGTTCGGAAACACCGACGCGCGCGAGCATCGATGAGACGCGGGCGGCAATGGATTCATGAATACCGGCAATGATGTCGGGTCTTTTTTCACCGCAGGCAATGAGTGAGATCACTTCCGATTCCGCAAAGACCGTACACAAACTACTGATTTTTGAAGGCCGTTTCGATTGCAGCGACATCGCGCCGAATTCATCGAGATTGACTTCGAGTGCCCGCGCCATCACTTCCAGAAAGCGACCGGTTCCCGCGGCACACTTGTCGTTCATCACGAAATTTCGGACCTTGCCCTTTTCGTCGAGCGCCATGGCTTTGCTGTCCTGCCCGCCAATGTCGATGATCGTTCTGATCTTCGGATTCAGAAGGTACGCTCCGGCGGCATGCGCCATAATTTCCGTAAAGGTCTTGTCGGCAAATTTCACCGAATTGCGGCCGTAGCCAGTGGAAACAATTTTTGAAATAGCTGACGCATCCAGACTGGATTCAGAAAGCAACTCCTCATAAACCCTGGCGCCGGCCGCCTCCGCATTGTAACCGGTAAAAATTATCTTCGTCCCGATAATTTTCCCATCTTCCACAAGAGCTGCTTTCGCCGTAATTGAACCGATATCAATACCCGCTGTCCGCATTCGTATCTCGCATCTCGTCGCTCGTTAATCCTGATCCCTTCCTTTTACCTATAACCCATCGCCTATGGCCTATGGCCTACGGCCTTTAGGGCGGGATAACCCCGCCCCTACAGGCCTTTTTTTCTATCTTTAATGATCTCCATAAACGCGTCAATCCGGGTGGAAATCTGGCTTTCGGAAAAGCTCCGGTCATCGACCATATCCGCCTCGATCATCAGACAGGGAATTCCTCTTTCTTTTTCGACGATCCGCTGAATATCCAGCTGGCCGAAGGAATAAGGTTTGCAACTGCGGTTGGAATGCAGCACAAACCCATCGACATCATACTTGTCGATCATCTCGATAACCGTTTTCGCCATTTCATCAACGCCGATATTCAGATAAATCCGGGTGTAGGCCTCTGCCATCGAATCGAGAAATCTGCTTTCGTCAATATACTTCATCGCCCCGCACCAGGCCGATGTATAGGTATCCGCCACCAGGCAGGCGTTGTGCGAAGCGAATTTCTCCGACAGCCAGCGTGTGCGGGGCCAGATGGGAATATTATCCCAAAGCAGGCGGTATTTTTCATTCGGGACGACGCTGATCCCGCGAGCCACGCGGTCTTTCATCGTAGCCAGGAGATTTTGATAATACTGGACGGCTTCCTTCGTTCCCCTCAATGTCACAATCAGCGCCAGATGATAAAACGCGTCAAACGCACTCATGGGCGCGGGCTTGATCGCAGCCGTATCCAGCACCGCCTGCCAGAGCTTCTGCCCCTCGTAGGAAAGAAGCCCTGCTTCTCTGAGCTTTTCGAAATCGTATTTCTTCCCGCAGACCTCTTCGATGAACTGGATGTATTCATCAATTTGCGCGCGGACATAGCGGGCCGCCTCTTCCGAATAGCCGGTATGGCAAAAAGGCGTGTCCAGAATAAACAGCGGCACATTGAAATACCGCGCCTGCACTTCATACCATTTGAGCACCGTCCCGCAGATATTATTGCAGCAAACCAGCATATCGGGACGGGGCAGGCCGCCGATGGGTCCGCCGTTGACGGTCGCGCAGGCGATATCTGAGCGCGCATAAGAACACAGATCGTTGGAATAGCCCATGGCTTCCGCCTTTTCGCAAAGCCCTGCGCCCATTTTGGACGCGCCGATCATTGCGCCATGATTTTCCGGATAGATGGGAATGATATCCATCGCGATCAGCGGCTCCACCGGACCGCCGCTGGTGATCCAGGCCACTTTTTTACCCGTGAGCCTTGCCGATTTGGCCTCGCTGTAATAGACCATCATCAGTTCTTTCATCGTCGGTGCTTTTTTAAACCGCAGAGAAAACTTTTTAGTCTGACCAAACAGATAAATGCCGAGCGTTTTCAGAAAATCGGATTTTGAAGAATTCATGCCGTCACCTTTGTTGTCTTACAATATCTGAATAAATGTCTCCAGTCGTGTTTGCAACTGCCCGCCTGCCTGCGTCTGATCCTCTATCTCCAGAAGCAGA
>CAYGNV010000125.1:0-7276 GCA_964351355.1 uncultured Smithella sp. | reverse complement strand
TCCTGGCTTCCGGGAAAGGACATATTACCTTTGACGTCCTCTCCAATCCGGAATTCATGGCGGAAGGAACCGCCATCGACGATCTGGAAAATCCCGACCGGGTGCTGATCGGTTCACGCGAAACCAAAAGCGGCATGAAAGCCCGCTCGCAATTGTTAGAAATTTATGCGCGCTGGGTGAAACCTGAAAAAATTATCACCTCCAGTATCTGGAGTGCGGAGCTCTCTAAACTGGTGGCTAACGCTTTTCTGGCACAAAGGGTGTCGTCCATCAATTCCATCTCGGCACTTTGTGAAAAGGCGGATGCCGACATATCCGAAGTGGCGCGCGCCGTAGGTATGGACAGCCGTATCGGCAGTAAATTTCTCAAGGCCGGTATCGGCTTTGGCGGTTCCTGTTTTAAGAAAGATATTCTAAATCTTGTTTATCTTTGTCATTTTTATGGTCTGCCGGAGGTTGCTGACTATTGGGAAAACGTCGTTAAAATCAATGAATATCAGCAGGACCGCTTCATCGCCAACATCCTCCAATCGATGTTTAACACCCTGGCCGGGAAAAAAATCTGCCTCTTGGGTTTTGCATTTAAGGCGGATACGGGCGACACGCGTGAAAGCCCGGCTATCCATATTGCCCGCAAGCTCTTGGCGGAACATGCCGAAGTGGTCATCTCCGATCCCAAAGCGCTCGGAAACGCCGCCATCGATCTGGCGCAAGATGAAGGTCAAATCAGTTACGTTGAAGATCCCTACCGCGCAGTCGCCGGCTGTCACGCGCTGGCGATTATGACGGACTGGGATTTATACCGGAGGCTGGATTATCGTAAAATCTACAAATCGATGATCAAGCCCGCATTTATTTTTGACGGACGCAATATTATTGATCAGCAGAAGTGTTTTGAGATCGGGTTTAATGTATTTCCCATCGGGAAACCGGCATTGAGCCGTCTTTAATCCCGCTGCTGCGGGACGAGCGTTAATTCTCCGCAGCTTGCTGCGAGGTGGTTGATTCACAAAGCGATAAAATCGAACGCGTTTCTGATCAGACGAATGTCATTTCCGGAAGGCAGCATCAGGACGGCCACGACATCAAACCGGGCATGAACATCGTTTAATTTTTTTTCCTGAAGATACCACAAGGCCAGTTGCGACATTTTTTTCTGTTTTTTAACACCCACTGCCTGCTCGGGATAACCCATTGCACTGGATTTTCTCGCTTTTACTTCCACAAACACCAGCTCGTTTTTGTCTCGAGCCACAATGTCGATTTCGCCGATTGGGCAACGATAATTGACTTCAGCGATCCGATAGCCGCTTTTTTTCAAAAAGTCGGCGGCAATCTTTTCTCCCTCTTTACCGGTGGCTATTTTACGTGTGTCTTTTTTTTTGATCATCAGGACCAATCCAAAACCGTTTGATGGTCATCTTGATTTTTTAAATGGAATGACCGGCGATGAATTTTACACAGACCGATCTCTTGAAGAATTTTCCGGTGCTCGGCAGTACCGTATCCCTTGTTTTGCAGAAAATTGTATTGCGGAAACTGCCGGTGATACATCTCCATAATCCTGTCCCGCGAGACCTTGGCTATGATAGAGGCGGCAGCGATGGAGACGCTTAGCGCATCCCCTTTCACCAATGCCTTCTGCGGCGTGTTAACGGCAAGGGTGTGCAAACCGTCGATCAGGATAAAATCAGGAACCATTGAAAGATCCAGAACGGCTTCACGCATCGCCTGAAGCGACGCCCGGAGAATGTTGATCCGGTCGATGACGGCGGCTTCCGCGACGCCCAAACCGACGGCAACAGCTTCCTCGGAGATGACCTTATAGAGCTCATTTCTTTTGCGGGCGGTCAGTTTTTTGGAATCGTTAATTTCAGAATTTTGATACGCGGGCGGGAAGATGACTGCTGCGGCAACAACAGGTCCGGCCAGCGGCCCCCGGCCTGCTTCGTCAACGCCCGCGATGCATCGATAGCCTTCACCATAAGCAAGCTTTTCGAATGTATTCATCACCCAAAACGGAACGGTATCAGTTGTTGGCCGCTTCCTTGATCCTTGCTTTTTTGCCTCTGAGGCTTCTCAAATAATAAAGACGTGAGCGTCGCACCAGGCCTCGGGTCACGACTTCAACACGGTCAATAACCGGCGAATGCATGGGGAATGTTCTTTCGACACCGACACCGTAGGACACTTTTCTAACAGTGAAATTCGCCCTGCTGTTACCACGGCGTTTGCGGATGACAACACCTTCAAACGCTTGAATTCTTTGCTTCAGGCCTTCAACGATGCGCACATATACTTTAACGGTATCACCCGCTTTAAAGGCAGGAATATCCCCTCTCATTTGTTCTTTTTCAATCATTTCCAAAACATTCATTTTATATTTCCTCCTGCGACACTCGCAATATTATTGCCATGATACTTCTACAACCCTGTCCAAAAAATTTAACTACCTCAAACACATCTGAAAATCAAGACTTTATATCCGACCAAGTTTGATTTTTTCCAAATTTATTTTATCGCTCTCGGCCAGTTCTATTTTTTCAAGAAGGTCAGGCCTTCTGAGCCAGGTTCTTTTAATCGCTTCGATCCTTTGCCAACGTTCAATTTGGGCATGATTTCCGGACACCAGCACATCGGGGACACACCATCCTTTGTACTCGGCAGGCCTCGTATATTGTGGATATTCCAGAATCCCTTGTGAAAAAGATTCCGTAACGGCAGACGCATCGTTTCCCAGCACGCCGGGAATCAGTCTGGAGACGGCATCGATGACAACCAGGGCGGAAAGCTCCCCTCCGGTTAAGATATAATCACCAATGGATATTTCCCGATCAGCCAGATGTTCTCGAATTCGCTCATCAACCCCTTCATAGCGCCCGCAAATCATAATGATTTGCTGTTCTTCGGCAAGCTGGGCCGCAATTTTCTGATTAAATGCCTCTCCCTGAGGCGTCATCAGAACCACCAGCGGTTGAATATCCGTGCGTTTCACTGCAACAAGCGCACGTTCCACGGGCTCAATTTTCATCACCATTCCGCATCCACCGCCATAGGGGGCATCGTCGGTCATGTTGTGTTTATCTTCCGCCCAATCACGAATATTATGCAGGCCGATACCGATCAGACCTTTTTCCTGAGCTTTTTTCAAAATGCTGAAACTTAAAGGAGAATGGAGCATTTCCGGGAAAATAGACAGAATATCAAATTGAATCAAAGCTAAAGGCCTTCCAGTAATTTTACGGTTATTCTACGCGAGACCAGGTCTATCCGCACGATGGCATCGGCGATTGCCGGAATAAGAAATTCTCCGTTGTCTCCCCGGCAAACATAAACATCATTACTACCGGTAGGAAATATGGATTCTATCCGGCCAAGATGACAACCTTCCGGTGTATAAGCTTCAAGGCCAATGATATCGGACCAATAATACTCGTCCTCCGCAAGAGCGCCGAGTAAATCCCGCGGCAACAAGAGCTTGGATCCGATGAGCGCTTGAGCCGCATCTATGTCGGATATACCCTTTAATTCAAGAAAGAGGAGCTTCCCGGAAAGATTTATTTTTTTAATTTCATAACGACTTTTCTGACCGGACTTTGACTCCAGATAGATAAAATCAAGTCCGCACAAAATATCCGATGATTCCAAAAAAGATAGAGCTTTAACACAACCGCGGAGACCGCGAGTTTTCACGATCTCTCCAAAAACAAAAAGATCCATTTTTATTCTATAATTTCCAGAACCGCCCGTTTATGCATTTTAGCGGACGTGGCGCTCAAAATGGTGCGGATGGCTTTGGCCGTTCTCCCCTGCTTCCCGATAACTTTACCTAAGTCTTCTTTTGCCACACGCAGTTCAATGACGGACGTTTGCTCACCGATGATTTCAGTTACCTCCACTTTATCGGGATTATCAACCAAAGCTTGAGCTATATACTTAATCAGCTCTTTCATCATCAGCACCTCCACGTGGTTTTGGTTAACGCATCTGGAAAATTCGTTTCAATATTCGTCCTGCTTATTCAATTTTAATCATGTGAGGTTGCAATTCCGTTTAATACCTTTCTAAATAACACAACCATTTTACTACTTAACGCTGGCTTCAATGCCTTTTGTTTTCAATAAATGAGAAACGGTCAGCGTCGGTTTTGCCCCTTTGGACAACCAATCGCGAACACGATCTTCTTTTAAAAATATTTCTGCGGGATTCTTTTTGGGGTCATAATTCCCTAATATTTCGAGAAATTTTCCATCCCGCGGATATTCTTTATCCGCGGCCACAATACGGTAAAAGGGTTTGCCTTTAGCGCCCATACGAGTTAATCGAATTTTAACTGCCATTTAGTTTTACTTAAAACCTCCTTCAAAAAATAGTTGTATGATCTGCCTCTATCATAAATGATTTGATATTAAAAGGGGAAATTCCTCATCATAGACTTTATCCCGCCTTTCTGATTTATTTTTTTCATCATCTTGCGGATTTCCACATAATTTTTCAAAAGCCGGTTGACATCCTGAACCATCGTGCCACTGCCTAAAGCGATCCTTTTGCGCCTGCGGCCATCAATGATCAGGTAGTTGTAACGTTCTTTTTTAGTCATGGAATCAATCATCGCCGTAATTTTTACCAGTTCCTTGTCATCCGGCTGCAAATCCTTGAGCGCTTTGATCTTACCCATGCCCGGAATCATGCCTATCATATCCTTCAGTGAACCCATTTTCTTGACTTGCTGAAGTTGATTGCGGAAATCTTCCAATGAAAAATCGCCTTTACGCAGAGACTGTTCCATCTCCCGGGCGGTTTTTTCATCGATGGTGGCTTGCGCTTTCTCCACCAGCGATAAAATATCTCCCATCCCCAGAATCCGGGAAGCCATCCTCTCCGGGTGAAATACCTCCAGGGCGTCAATTTTTTCACCGATGCCGACAAATTTGAGCGGCTTACCGACAACGGCTTTGAGCGAAAGGGCCGCTCCACCGCGCGCGTCGCCGTCCATCTTTGTCATGATAACGCCATCAATACCGATCAATTCATTGAATTTTGTGCCGACATTGACGGCATCCTGACCGGTCATGGCATCGGCCACATAAAGAATTTCCGAAGGACTTACCTTTTCCTTGATTTTGCGAAGCTCTTCCATTAACAGATCGTCAATGTGTAATCTTCCGGCGGTGTCAATAATGACAACCTCGCAGCCTTCTTTTTTGGCTTGTTCAACCGCTTCAACGCATATCTTTACGGGATCGCGAAGAGCGCCGGCATCAAAAACACCCACCTGAATCTGTCTGCCCAAAACGGCCAACTGTTCCATTGCAGCAGGCCGGTAAACATCTGCCGAAACCAGATAAACTTTTTTTTCTCTGGATAAAATTCTCGCCAATTTGGCGGCTGTTGTCGTTTTTCCACAGCCCTGTAATCCGACAAGCATGATCGTGGCGGGAATCCGCGAGCCGAACTTGATATTGGCGCTCGTGCTGCCCATGAGTTCAACCAGACGGTCATGGACAATCTTAACCACCTGTTGTCCGGGCGTAATGCTCTCAAGCACTTCCTTGCCGATGGCGCGAAGCCGCACATCTTCAATAAAATCCTTGACAACCTTGAAGTTCACATCCGCTTCCAGGAGCGCCATGCGAATTTCCTTGAGCGCGGCATTGACGTTTTCCTCATTAAGGATGCCACGGCCTTTAAGTTTCTTAAAAATACCTTCGAGTTTCTCCGCCAAACTTTCAAACATAATCAAAGCCTTTACTTACTGGTTGTTGCCCGCGTCCCCGCCGGCGGTCCGAATGATACAATTTGTCTTGACCTTTTTAGAAATCCTGTCGGCAGCAGCCTGCGCCTGTGCCTTTGTTTCAAATCCCGTGACTATTACGCGATACCATGTGCCCTTCCCTTTAATGTCCACTTTTACAACTTTCGCGGAATAACCCAACGTGGCAACTGTTTTATTAAGCTGATTGGCTTTGGCCTTGTCTTGCAAGGACGCCACATAAACAAGAAATGAAGATCCGGCAGGCTGAACAGCGGTTGGAGCCTCTTTTATTTTAGATTTTTTTTCCTCAGGCGATTTTTCGCTGACCATAACCTTCCGGTCGGGAGCTTCTTCTTTTTGGGAAACGGCTTCTTCCTTCGGGGGCAAAACGGCCGGCGGCTTTTGTGGTTTGACTTTTTGATCCTTCACCATGGCGTCTTCATCCGGCTTTTTTTCTACGACCGGCGGCTGCTGGATCGACAGCGTCTTCTGGCCGGTCAACGTATCATGAAATTTCAAATCCATATTGCTGTTCTCCGGCTGAGCTACCGTACTGGCGATGTTTTTTTGCTCACCGGCAACTTTAGCCGGCCGCCAGAACAACGCTAAAATCTGTTGCGGGACGGAAGAAATCTTTTCGGGATAGGTAGTCATGTTTTTACCGACCTCAACGCCCAGAATGAATGAAAGGCACAACAGAACAGTCATCCCGACAATAACAATAATTAGTCCGGTTCTCCCCAATTTCAACTCAAATTTTTTTATATTACCTGAACCCATTTTCGTTCCTTTTACATCTTTTCCGGCGCATTGATGCCTAATATTTTCAGCGCGTTCGCCAGCACAATGCGCACCGCATCAACCAGAACAAGGCGCGCGGCCGAAAGCGCCGCATCTTCCGTCATGACTTTATTTTTATTGTAGTAACTGTGAAAAACGCCCGCCAGTTCGTTCAAATAAAAGGTCATGCGGTGAACCTCCAGCGATTTCACGGCGCCTTCCAGCATTTCGGGATAACGCGCCATCATTTTAATCAATGTTCTTTCCTCCGGCTCAATAAGAAGCGAGGGGTTCATGTTTTCGTAAACCGGCAACGCCATACCCCGATCATGGGCCATCCGAATAATACTACAGATTCTGGCATGCGCATATTGTACATAGAAAACCGGATTTTCATTGGATTGCTTTTTAGCGACTTCCAGATCGAAATCCAGGTGACTGTCCGATCGGCGCATTAGAAAATTATAGCGGGCCGCATCCTTTCCCACCTCGTCGAGCACTTCCCGGAGCGTGACAAATTCGCCGGAACGCGTGGACATGGCCACCGGCTCGCCCGCGCGTAATAAATTTACCAGTTGCACCAGAATGATTTTCAGATCGTCTTTGCGGTGTCCCAAGGCCTGAACCGCAGCCCAGAGGCGGGGCATGTAGCCGTGGTGATCCGCGCCCCAGATATCGATCAGTAGGTCAAAACCGCGGGCAAACTTGTTTTGATGATAGGCAATATCGGCGGCAAAGTAA
>CAYGNV010000124.1:0-7281 GCA_964351355.1 uncultured Smithella sp. | reverse complement strand
CAGCTAAAGGAGGCAATATTTTATGAAAATGATCAAGATTATATTTTGCCAGTGTTTGGCATTTGCGGTATTGGCAAGTTTCAATGTCTACGCCGCTGACCTGTCAATTTGTCATTCCGGTTCAAACGTTGAGCTTTATAATGATGGATCGCTCAGAGCTTGCCGGCTCAAAAAAGATTACGATGCGAATAGCATCCAATGTAAAAAAGAGGGCCCTGTTAGTTTTTATACCAACGGCAACTTAGAATCTTGTGTGCTCTCTAAGCCGACTTCCGTAGGCATGATTAAATGCAAGCAAGATGGTCCGATTACTTTCTTCATCGATGGCAATTTGAAATCATGCGTGAAACCAGACAACTGAAAAAAGGAAAATAGCATTCTTGAACAACGCGCTTTTAGTATGTTGGATTCAATCGTATGATAAAATCCACATCACACATTCTGCAAGAGATATAATGATGTTAAGCCATTTCGTGAGAAAGTTTTTATTTGTACTGGTGAGTCTATTACTTGTCAGTTGTGCGTCTCAAAAATCCATAACCCCATTTAACGCCGCAAACGTCTATCCGGAATTGAATTCTGGCCAGCCGGTCGATGACCTTATCACTGAAAAACCGATAGCTGTCCCCCTATCTCAACCTGTTGAAGTTGAAAAAGAGGTGAAGCCTGTAAAAGAAACCGGCTCAGCAATAGATCAGGCGCCAATTTCTAAAGCGGAACCTTTGCCGGAAAAGGTTTCCATTGCCCTGAATGTACAATTTGACACCGGCAAAGCCAGCATCAAACCAAAGTATCACGATGATATTAAGAGAATTGCCGACTTTATGAGCAAATATCCCTCAACGACAGTGGTCATCGAAGGACATACAGACAATGTCGGCAAAGAGGCTGGCAATGTTAAATTATCCTGGCAACGTGCCAATAATATAAAAGCATATCTTGCCGAGAAGTTTGGTATCGACAGGTCACGCATTAAGGCGATTGGCTATGACTACCAAAAACCCATCGCAAGCAACAAAACGGCAGAAGGAAGACAAAAGAACCGTCGAGGCGAAACCCACATTGAAACGAATGCAATCCTGAGTAGGTTATACTCTTTTTTTGAAGATTCAGACCTTCCTGTGGGCGGATTTTCTATAGTAAATCAGGAAACCATTGATGCAAAGATTAAATCTTATATTGAAAAACAGGGAGTCGCATCCTATTCTTCAAAAGTAGTTAAAGGGCCGACGCTGGAACTTTATGTAATTCGGGAGATCTTTTCTCACTGTGCCATTCGCATCGAAACAGATCCATCTTCATTTTACCAGCTTGAGTTACAAACTTTGACTGATTTAAAAAAAGCAGGCATGAAAGATTTTCATAAAATCGGGGCGGCAATAACTTTATTGGGTATGACCATAGATCAATTTGATCTTGTGGAATTTACCGACGAAAATGAACGGAAAAAATTGGACCATTTCGAGCCCCATTATGCAACGATGCCAATTTGCATTGACAAAAATGCCACCAGGAAAACAACCCCATGGTACAAGGATTGCCT
Source organism: uncultured Smithella sp. (assembly GCA_964351355.1). Lineage (GTDB taxonomy): Bacteria > Desulfobacterota > Syntrophia > Syntrophales > Smithellaceae > UBA8904. The sequence continues at coordinate 5,738 of CAYGNV010000124.1, read as the reverse complement.
GAGTCGCTATGCCGGAAGTTACAATCCTGAAAATGCACTGAAAGATGGGAATCGAACAAAAGTATTCAACTATGATCCGACCCTCCATAATTGCTGTAACTTTGCAGAAGAGGCCTTAGAAACTTGTGGGTTAGCACATTGTTTTGATTTGGGAAAAAGCACCGGCCTTAATCACAAAACCGGCCCGCTGGAAGAATAACTTATTGGCAGTCACTTCAGCTTAGAGCGCGCCATGACACTCAGGAAACGATATCGGTTCTATTTTTCTTTGGCATTGACAGTCTCCCTGCTGATTCCTGTATTCATGGCGGAGACGGTCATATCCGCAGATAGACAGCATCAGAAATCTGACCACTTCGATGGCCTCCGATATTTCAATCCCGGCGTTCCTCAAACCCCGCCATATCCCCCCGGCCAGGCGTCAAGGCGCGGCTTCTCCTGGTGGGTTTGGAACTGGATTCTAAACAATGATTGGCCGGAATGGCCTTTGGTAAGGGATAATCCGCCTGGACCGCGTCCCGTAGTCCGTGTCCCGAAAGGTGCGCTCAGCGTGACCCCTGTCGGTCACGCCACCTTCCTCATTCAGATGGATGATCTTAACATTCTCACCGATCCAATTTGGTCGGACCGCTGCAGCCCTGTATCATGGGCCGGTCCCAAGAGGCACCTGCCGCCCGGGATCCGTTTTGAAGATCTTCCCCCCATTGATGTCGTGCTGGTATCCCACAATCATTATGATCACCTCGATCTTCCCACCCTGGAGCGTCTCGCGGAAAAGGAAACCCCGCGCGCCATCGTGCCCCTCGGCAATCTCGATCTCGTCCAGGGGGCAGGCATCCCTATGGTGGACGAGCTTGATTGGTGGCAGTCGGTTCGTGTGTCTCCCGATGTAACGATCACCTTGGTTCCCGCGCAGCACTTTTCGATGCGCAACCTGGGCCTGGAGAACTATAATCAAACCCTCTGGGGAGGTTTTGTCATCTCCGGATACTCGGGCCATGTTTTTTATTCCGGGGATACGGGCTATGGTCCCCATTTTCAGGAAATCGCCCGACGCTTTTCACCGATCCGGTTGGCGCTTCTTCCGATCGCGCCCTTCCGGCCGAAGAAGACGAACGAGCCGACTCCCGGGTATCGACCCATTCTCCACATGGGACCGGTGGAGGCCGTCAAAGCGCACCTGGATCTGGGTTCGCCGTTCACCATCGCTGCCCACTTCAATGTGTTTCGTCTTGGGATTGAGGGATATGATGATGCCGTGACTGTTCTGGCTTCAACGTTGGAGGAGCATCATCTGAATCCCGATACCTTCGTTGCGCCTGTGTTTGGTCAAGCGATTATCATGCCTCCCCTGCCTAATGGATTCCCATTGACTATCTTTAGATCGGATGATGACGGAGCGAGGTTTTCCAATGATGCCCCGCCCGTAAGCATGAATTTGGAAGAACAAGTCTTTCGCCGGCCGGCGCGCTGATGGCCAATAGCTTGTTTCATCCAAGCTCGGTTCGGCGGACTTGAAACATCCTTTGCGGATTGAGGAGCAATTTCGTGAAGAAAAATATCGCGCTGTTATTCATCGTCTTCGTTTCGCTGGTGGTGGTGCTTACTTATGCTCAGGATTCGCGAGAGGCTTCTAAAATCCAGTATTTAATCGCTTCCGTCGAAACTCTGGAAGGGGCGACGTTTATCAGAAACGGCAGCAAGTATGATGCCCGGTCGGCTTCAGACCACTTGCGCCTTAAGCTCAAAAATGCGGGTGATCGGGTAAGGACCGCGGAGGACTTCATCAAGCATTGCGGCTCAAAATCTTCTATGACAGGTCAACCATACCTGATAAAATTCAGAGAGGGTGCTACCGTGAAGGCCGAGATATTTTTCAGGAAAAAGCTCATGACGTTTACTCAAGACAGACCATAACACCATTTTCCTTGGCGGCTTTGTGATTTCCATTTCAGGATTATTCTACAGCGATACACAGTGGGCAAAGCCTCATCTTAATGGGCATCCTTGTGACAACAGGAAGGAGCTCAGGTCCGGATGGATTATGAAATTAATCAAACCTCTCTTTGTGTTGCTTTTATCGTTTTCCATCTTGGCTATCAGCAGCGGATGTGCGGCCTTGCCGAATGTCTCTGAAAAGATTGACGCGGTGCCGACTGCCCGGGAACCGCAACAAATCGTTTCAACCAAAGGACTGTTATCTCCAAAGCAGAGCAAAGCCATCATGGAGAGGCTGAAGCGGTCGGTCGCCCCGACGGACATTCTGGAGCGGCATATTGCCGTGGTAGAATCTGTCACCGAAAGCCCGCTGACGAAGGGGAACAACGTCACCCTGCTCGCCGATGGCCAGGCTACCTATGCCGCAATGTTCAAAGTACTGCAGAATGCCAATGATCATATCAACCTTGAAACCTATATCATGGAAGATGATGATGTGGGCTGCAAATTTGCCGATCTGCTGCTGCAAAAACAGGCGGAAGGGGTCCAGGTAAATCTAATATATGACAGCGTGGGCAGTATGAAGACCCCCGCTGCTTTTTTCCAGCGCCTGCGCGACGGTGGAATCCAGGTTGTCGAATTCAATCCGATAAATCCACTGAAAATCCAGAAGCAATGGGAACTGATACACCGGGACCATCGCAAGATATTGATCATCGACGGTAAGGTCGCCATTATCGGGGGCATCAACATCAGCGAGGTGTATTCGAGCGGGCCTTTCAGACGGAAACAAAACGAAGAAGCGCCCATTCACTGGCGTGACACGGATATTCAAATTGAAGGACCGGCCGTGGCTGAATTCCAGAAGCTTTTTCTTGAGACCTGGCTGACGCAGAAGGGACCTAAACTTTCCGGACGGGACTATTTCCCTGATCTAAAGGAAAAGGGTAATGCCCTGGTGCGGGTGATCGGCAGCACCCCGGGACAGACCAACAGGATCCCTTTTGTTGTGTATGTGTCGGCCATGACTTTTGCAGCGCATTCGATTCACATGACCAATGCCTATTTTATCCCCGACGAGCAGATAATACAGGCCCTTACGGATGCTGCAAGGCGAGGCGTTGATGTAAAGATCATTCTCCCGGGGATCACGGATTCTCAGTTGGCATTATATTCACAGAGGTATTATTATTCCAGGCTCTTGAAGTCGGGAGTGAAGATATATGAGCACAGCACTTCCCTCCTGCACGCGAAAACCGCGGTGATTGACAAGGTCTGGTCAACCGTCGGCTCAACCAACATGGACCACTTGAGCTTATTAACCAATGACGAGGTGAATGCGGTTATCCTTAATCACGAGTTTGCCGTTGAAATGGAGAAGATGTTTGTCAGGGATCTGGCGGATTCCAGGCAGATTCAATGGGCTGAGTGGAAAAAAAGACCTCTGTTTCAAAGGATCAGGGGATGGTTGATGCACTTATTTTCCCGTTGGTTGTAAGACAACCCCAAGGCCGTTTATTTTTATCGCCCCTTTATATCGATCCTATCCTTTTCAGTAAACGCGCCGGCATTTACGAAAGCAGAAATTACGGACAAATCTATATGGGCAACCAGTGGGAAATGGTCAGAAGGGTAATATTTTTTCCATTGCGGTTGAATAATTTTCGCGTCTTGGATCCGGACGGAAGAGGGGACAAAGATATAGTCAAGTTTAAGCCGGAAAAAATATTTGCCGAACCCGTGAAAGGTAGCAACATTTCGAAGATTGGGATATCTTGCCCGAAAGGTGTCTATTAACGGTTCGGGATTTGACACATTCTCTTTTGGCTTGATTCTTAAAGGAATTTTACCTTTTAAATATTGTATGGGCGTACTCTTCTCTCTGGCATTAAAATCACCTGTCAGTACAAAAGGATCCGGAGATGACCTCGTGTGAATAAATCGGCTTAAAAAAACGACGCTTTTTTTTCGCGAACGCCGGGAAATATGATCCAGATGAACATTATAAAAATAAAAAGCCCGCTCTGAATCTTTTTCAATCAGGCGCGTCCAGGTACAAGTTCGCGGGATGATGTTGCCCCACCCTTTTGACCCCGGGATATCGGGTGTATCTGAAAACCAGAAAGTACCCTCCGCAGATGGGACGAACCGCACCGCATCGTAAAAAATGGCTGTATGCAACCCTTTGCTGCCACCCAAATTTCCAATGCCAACCTTCTCATGGCCCGGCAGCATGGCGCTGATCTCTGATATTTGAAAGTCCAATGCTTCCTGAAGGCCCAAAACATCCGGGCGATAATGATGGAATAGTTCACGCACCCGGTTACGACGATATATCCAGTGATTTACACCGTCCCGCGCCGTCCCGCGCCGAATATTAAAACTCATGACATTTACGTTCAATCCGGTATTTGATATCGGGTTAGAGAATAAATCCATCTTGGCTTCTTGAGCTCTCAGCAGGAGGGGATTGAAAACACGCAGCCAAAAGACCGGCCGACAAATTCGAGCAATTGACCTTTTTGCGAATATGAGTCCTTTCAATTTTTTCTTCACCCTGCCTTATTCTCTGTCGGGATGTTTGTCATTCTACGACCGGGTCCCCTGCCAGGAAAGCGTTAATGCGATGTTCCATTTTGGCCGGGAACTCCGGTGCGGGGCCAAATCGTTTTTCGCGGTATGCTCTGAGCATGATTTCTCTGAATACCGGAAGCGCGACCCTGCCGCCGGTTTCTTTGGGTCCGAGAGAACGGTTGTCGTCAAAGCCTATCCGGACGGCAACCGTGATGCCTTCGGGTCCGTAAGTCGAGCCGATGAACAGCGCATCCCGGAAATCATTTGTCGTTCCTGTCTTTCCCATGACGGCGATCGGGAATCGCCTGGAGTCGAGGGCATGAGCCGTGCCGCCGGGAATGCGCACGACACCGCGCAGACCTTCCTGAATGAGCGCAAGGGCGATGTCGTCAAAATAGACCGGAGATTCATCGGTTTCGTTATCGGCCACCACTTCGCCGGAATCGCGGACGATCCTCCGGATCACGTAGGGTTGGGCAAGGATGCCCGATGCCATCGCGCGGTAGGCATTGGCCAGTTCCAGCAGCTTCACCTCAGACGCACCCAGGGCTGTCGACGCATATGGCTTCAATGGCGTCCGGACCCCCAGGCTACGCGACATATCAAGGACGCTTTCGATCCCGATCTGCTCGGAGATCCAGATCGCGACGGCATTCCTGGATTCTGCCAGCGCCTTCCGGAGGGGGATCATGCCCTTGAATTGACCATCGTAGTTTGATATCCATTTCACAGTCTGCTGCTGTCCATCAGGAACGCTGATGGGATGGTCGGGAACCAGGGTATCGAGATTGAATGATCCCTGCATGAAAGCAGCAAGATAGACGATGGGTTTCATGGCGGACCCGTTCTGCCGGAGGGATTTCGTGACGCGGTTAAAGTCGCTGTATGCGTTAGAGCGGCCTTCGTAGAACTGACGACCGCCCGTTTCGGCGAGGATGCCGGCATCCCGGTTCCTCAGCACGACGACAGAGCCCTGGATCAGGCCTTTTGCGCGCGGGTGTCGCTTCTCATAAAGATCGAGGCCATGTTCCAGCGCCTCGTTGACGATCCGCTGTAAACGGGCGTCCACCGTCGCGTAAACATGGATCCGTCCATGGCGAAGGTCTTCAGGACTGAGCCCGGCGGGGTGGTCTTTAAGTTCATCAAGGATATTTTCCACGACCGCAGGAGCCTGGAGTACCTTGTCCCTGCGTGGTGAGATCACAGAAAGTGGGTTCTGCTCAGCC
>CAYGNV010000123.1:0-7383 GCA_964351355.1 uncultured Smithella sp. | reverse complement strand
ATCCTGGTCAGCCATGAAATACCCGACGTGTATTTTATCTCCAATCGCATTCTTGCTCTGTATGACCGACAGATTGTTTTTCAAGGGACTCCTGCGGAAATGGAAAATTTCGATCATCCGTTTATGGATGAAGTTATCAGCAGCCTGGAGGCGTTGCAAAGAGAGTTAACCAGTTTTTACTCCAAACGCCAGTTTGAGATGCTCAATCATCTTCAGTTGAAAGGAAGAAGGGGCGGAGAAATTTTTTGCCTTGTGATTTTCGGTTTAAGAGAATTGAATAACATCCCCTCCATAGTCGGTCATGATACGGTGCAGGAGATTCTGCGGGATATGGGATTATTTATTGACAAACATTTTGGCGCCATCGGCGGTATTTCCACCCGTCATACCACCAACGAAATTCTTACGGTACTGCCTTATTCCAATCTTATTGAAACGGAAAGCATTATGGAAAGCTTCATTGAGGATTTCCGCAGACAAGTCATTCCCGCCCTGGAGGCGGGGGCCTGTAAATTTGCGCTGGGTGACTCTGCCGAATTGACAATCATGGCGGGTGTTGCCGAGGGTCAATCAACAATCGACTTTGATTCGTTATTGAATCTGGCAAAGTCTAAACAAAAAGAAATCGGGCGGCTCCTTTGCGCCGCCGGGGAGTGAATGCATGAAAAAATATACCATGGAAACCATCGTTGGCATCTTTGTTCTTTTCGGCCTGCTCTGCATCGGATACATGACTGTGCAACTCGGCAAAGTCAATATTCTGGGAGATAATTCCTACTCGCTGATTGCCAAATTCACAACCGTTACCGGCTTAAGAATTGGCAGCCCTGTTAATGTTCTGGGTATTGATGTCGGGCGGGTGGCAAAAATCAGGATGGACCAGGAAAACCATCAGGCTATTGTAGAAATTAGAATCAAAAAAGATATCAAAATCTATGATGATGCCATCGCCTCGATTAAGACGGAAGGACTCATTGGTGACAAATATCTCAACATTGATCCGGGCGGCGGCGGCGACCTCCTGAAACCCAATGGGGTCATTACGGACACGCAGGCGGCCATGGATATTGAGGAACTCATCAGCAAATACGCCTTTGGCGAAGTGAAAAAGAGTAAGGATAACGAGAAAGAAAAGAAGTAGGTTACAGGAGACCAAGCCATGAAAAAACATTTTACCGTATTCAGTCTGTTAATGATTTTTATATTATCCGTTCCGGCATACGCCGGAGCGCCGACAGACACTGTTGAAAATACCGTCAACAGAGTGCTCGACGTCCTCCGAGATCCCAAACTGAAAAGCCCGGCCGCCAAGGAAACCAAGGCGGAAAAGATCCGGGTGATCTACAAAGAGATGTTTGATGAAATGGAATTTTCCAAACGCACGCTGACGCGCAACTGGAATAAGTTTACGCCTGCACAGCGAAAAGAATTTGTAGATCTGTTTGAACGGGTTATGGAAAAAACATATATCGATAAAATTTTGGACTATTCCAACGAAAAAGTTGTTTTTCATAAAGAAACGATGATCCCGGATGACAAAGCGGAAGTTCAGTCGAAAATTATCACCTCCTCCAAGGAAGTCCCCATTTTCTACCGGATGATTCTTAAAGACGGCAAATGGAAAGTTTACGACGTGGTTGTGGAAAATGTGAGTCTGGTTCAGAACTATCGAACCCAGTTCAATGAAATCCTGGCCAGCGGCACACCGGAACAACTGCTGGAGACCTTGCGTAAGAAAGTAAAAACCCATTAAGAAAGAATGGATGAACGCCCTGTCATGAGATGTTACCTGTCATTGATTATACTGCTCCTCATTTTATCTGCGGGGTTTATGCCCGGCCCCTGCCTGGCCGCCGGTCTGACACAAGCATCAACAGAGGCTTTGTCGTCTCAACCGGCAGCGCCTGCGAGGACAAGCGACATCCCGGCACAACCGTCCAAGCGCTCGGTTAATACCGTCGATGATAAATACCGTGATGATGCGAGTCTCGATTACGACGACGAACCCTTCGGGGAAGAAAGAGTAACAATTGCTGATCCGATAGAGCCCTTCAACCGGGCCATGCACCAATTCAACGACAAGCTTTATTTTTGGGCGTTCAAGCCGGTTGCCCAGGGATATAGTCTGGTTGTTCCTCAACCCGCGCGGATCAGTGTAAAGAATTTTTTTTCCAACATCGGGTTCCCCGCACGATTTGTCAGTTGCCTGCTCCAGACCGACTTTGCCGGCGCGGCCACGGAATTGGGCCGCTTTACCATTAACACCGTCTGGGGTATTGGCGGGCTGATGGATCCTGCTGCCGGCAAGGAACTGGATCTCCAGAAGCAGGATGCCGATCTGGGTCAAACCCTGGGTGTTTATGGTGTGGGACATGGCTTCTATATCGTCTGGCCGGTTTATGGACCGTCGAGTCCGCGGGATTCGGTATCAATAGTCGGTGACCAATTTTTGTATCCCCCTTCGTATATTTATCCCTGGTATATCAACCGGGGAGTCTGGGCATACGAAAAAATCAATCAGGCCTCCCTGCGGATCGGGGATTATGAATCGCTCATCGGGGCCGCCATCGATCCCTATGTGGCAATCCGCAACGCCTATATCCAGTATCGCATGAAGGAAGTAAAAGCACGCAAGGCCAAGTCCCTGCTGTTTAAAAACACAGGCGAAAATCAAACGGCGAAGAGTCTGCCCCAGCCAGAGAAATAATCGGGGAGAAAGGAGTAATCCTTACGAAGAAGCTCATCATTATCTCGATTGCAGCATTATGGATTATGGCCATGAATTCGGTTGCCGCCGCGGGTGGACTATTCGGTCCGCCGCAAACCGTTTCCAGGGAAGCCGGCGGCCTGAATACGGCGATCGGTTACCGGTATCATGAAGATACTTTCACGAGTGATACGGATCATGTTGTCCGGCAGAATCAAATTTATTCTCAGGTCGCGTATGGCGCCAAAAACCGGTGGGAAATCTACGGACGCATCGGGATATCCGATCTGAAAATATTTGACGCTTTCCACTCCACCAGCGCCCTGACGACGACGGTTAAAAATGATTTTGAAGAGAACTGGAAATTTTTCGGGACGCTGGGGGCCAAAGGATTTTATCCGTTTAATAAGATTTTCGGCCTTGGCGCTTTTATCCAGGGAACCTATCATTTCAGTAACTACACCGATGGTATTGCCGGAAGCAATAATGGCGCCCCTTACATCGCCGACCTCAAAATTAAAAATCTATGGGATGTAAATTTTGGCGTGGCGCTTCAAACTACGGCTCCTCTGGACATAAAACTATACGCTGGTCCATACGTTTATTACTCCGAAGCCAAAGCTTCTCTGGATGCGAATATCCCGGGACTTGAGTACGCAGCAGGAAACGTTTTGATAAGAAACAAATCCATTGCCGGAGGCTTTGCCGGAGTAGATATTCCCCTTTTGAAGGGATTCCGCCTGAATATGGAAGGACAATATGCCCGGCGGTTCTCTCTGGGCGTTGCCGTTACCTATACATACTAAAGGATACGCTATGCAGCGCAAAAATAAATCCAAGCCCAGATTGAAAATCGGCGTTTTATACGGCGGTCGATCCGGCGAACATCATGTATCGCTTTGTTCGGCGGCATCCGTTATCGCGGCGCTGGATAAATCCAAATACGACGTTGTCGCCGTCGGCATCGACCGCGACGGACGCTGGTACGTTCAGGACCAGCCGGAAATTGTCGCGGATAAAGACTTCGGCAAAATTCTCTCTTTAAAAAAACGGGGCTTGTGGCTGGTCAATCATTTTGAACAGCAAAACAAGCTGCACATTTACAATCTGGAATCAAGCGGAGAAAAGGTGACAGTTGATCTTATTTTTCCCGTCCTGCATGGCACGTACGGCGAAGACGGCACCCTGCAGGGGCTTCTGGAACTGGCCATGGTTCCCTATGTAGGCGTGGATGTGGCCGGTTCGGCCATCGGCATGGATAAGGACATTGCCAAGCGATTATTGAAAGAAGCCGGCATCCCGGTTGTTCCCTGGATCACGGTGGGCAGGCATGAGTGGCGCGAACAGCCTGAAAAAATTCTGAGGAAGGCTGCAAAAGAGCTAAGCCTGCCGCTGTTTGTCAAACCTTTATGCACCGGTTCTTCCGTGGGCGTCAAAAAGGTCAAAGTAAAAAAAGAACTGGCCCCGGCCATTGATTACGCCTTTCAGTTTGACACAAGGATTATGATTGAAACCGGCATCGACTGCCGTGAGATCGAATGCGCCGTGCTGGGAAACGAGCGTCTGCAGGCGTCCGTCCTGGGCGAGATCATTCCCCAACATGAATTTTATTCCTATGAAGCCAAGTATCTTGATCGGGAAGGTGCAAAGATGAACATCCCCGCAAAGATTTCCGCCAAACTGTCCACCACGATCCGCAAGTGCGCCGTCGCCGGTTTTCAGGCGCTCAACTGCAATGCCATGGCGCGCGTGGATTTCTTTCTGGATAAAAAAACCAATGTTTTCTATCTAAACGAAATCAACACACTGCCCGGTTTTACCAGCATCAGCATGTATCCCAAGCTATGGGAGGCCACCGGCCTTCCATACGGCAAGCTGCTCGACCGGCTGGTCGATCTTGCGCTGGCGCGCCTTCAGGAAAAATCGGGGAGTAAAACGGATTGAGGCGAATCACGTTCTGAATGTCGACCATAGTAAGCGCCGCTCAAAAAAGAACCCGGGCAACCATGTTGCCCGGGTTCTTGATTTAACAAAATTGGTTTAACTTGGAAAACGCCACTATCTCAACCGGCAAGTCCCGCCGCCCGAGGAGCCCACATCAGAATGTCGGGGAAAATGGCAAATATAGCCACGGCAACGAGCATCAGCAGGATAAACGGCACAACCCCCTTATAAATATCATTGAGCGTTATTTCGGGAGGCGCCACTCCCTTGAGGTAAAAGATCGTATAGGCAAAGGGAGGCGTCAAAAACGATGTCTGCAGGACAATAATATTCATCAGGGCAAACCAGATCGGATTAAAGCCGAGCTTGAGCGCGATGGGCGAAAAGAGCGGCACGACAATCATCACGATGCCGATCCAGTCCAGAAAACATCCCATAATAACAATAATTACCCACATGGCGATCAGAATGCCCCACTTGCCGAAGGGCAGCCCCAGGACCAGTTCCTCAACGATGTCGCCGCAGCCCAGGCGCATGAAGACACTCGTAAAAAACGAGGCGCCGATGAAGACCATGTAAACCATGGCGGATGCCTTCGCTGTGGAGAATGACGCATCTTTAATAACCTGCCAGTTCAACGCTTTGTAAGCGGCAGCCATAATGACAGCAGCAAAGGCGCCAAAAGCGGCTGCTTCCGTCGGCGCGGCTACGCCGAAGAAGATTGCGCCTAAAACGGCCAGAATGAGGATGCACACGGGCGCCACCGATGTCAGGAGCATCTGCAACTTTTTCGCTAACGGCACCCGGAGGTCTTCATGGATGGCCGGTCCCATTTCGGGCTTCACAAAACACAAAATACCGATGTAAAGAAGATACAAAGCCGACAGAACCAGACCCGGCAGAAAAGCGCCGATCAGCAAAGCGCCGACGGAAACATTCGCGGTGGGCGCATAGACCAGAATCATGATGCTGGGCGGAATCAAAATGCCCAGCGCGCCGCCCGCACAGATGGCGCCGCAGGCCATAGCTTTGTTGTATTTATATTTCATCATCGCCGGCAGCGCAATGATGCCCATGGTGGTGACGGTGGCCCCGACAACGCCGGTTGCCGCCGCAAAGATCGTGGAAGCGGCAACGGTGGACATGGCAAGTCCGCCCCGCAATCCTCCCAGCATGACATACATGGCGTCAAAGAGTCTTGCAGCGATTCCCGATTTTTCGATGACAATTCCCATAAAAACAAACAGCGGAATGGCAATCAGCGTATTATCGGAAAAGGCAACATGCATGCGCATCATGAAAATATTGCTGATCTGCGGCCCTACAAAGATAATGCCGAAAATTGTTGCGACGCCGGCCAGTGAAAAACCAATCGGGAAACCCATCATGATAACCCCGATCAGGATGGTCAGCATCATAAAAGTGATCATTTCAATACTCATGAGATTTTCAGCTCCTTTCCATTAATCAGCCGGTACAGCTCCGAGACGAACACATTGAACCCCTGGAAAACCAGCATGATGGTGCCGATCAGTATCCAGGTCTTGTAAGGATAGATGGGGGGGAAATAGCCGATGGTGGATCTCTCCAGAATCCGCCAGGATTCTATAGCATTCGGTACCATCACCCAGATAATCAGGAGCCAGCATAAAAAGAACATGGTCAGCATAAAAAATACATTCAAAAAAGCCTGAACCTTGACCGGAAACTTGACCAGAATCATGTCCACGCTGACATGCCCATTGACCTGCCAGGTATAGGCCAGCGTCAAAACCAGGGCAATGCTGCAGAGAAAATATGTCGCATCCCCGCTCCAGGTCGTCGGCGCATTGAAAACATAGCGGGCGACGACTTCATAGATAAGTGCGAGAATCATCAAAGGCATACAGAAAGAAACAACCCTGGCGATTTTCTCATTGATGATATTGATAATTTTCATAATGGCAATAACGGTTTTCATTATAACACTCCTAAGTTTCTCGTTCCTTAAAACAGGACATTGGCCTCTTCAGCCACGCGCCCGGCCGGAAACAAAATTTCCGACCGGGCAACGCAGGAGAAGACTAGCATTAGGCATTAAGGAAACTAGTTTTACTTGCGAACAGGCAACATAAAATGTTCGTAGTCGGAAAATTCCGTCCACATCTTATTTGCGGAAGCCCATGTTTTGGTCGTATGGGGTCTGTTGATTTTCTTCACCTCATCATCAATAAACTTCCAGGCAACTTTCCGGAACTCTCTCTGGTCCTTGTCTTCAACACGGGTCAACGTCAAGCCTTTGCTTTTGTAGAATTTCAGAGTGTCGATACCCATGGTGATATCCTTCGTCCACATATCAATATTCATCGCCATGATGGCGCTCTGGAGAATCGCTTTGTATTCGGGGGGAAGCGCATTATATTTGTCTTTATTGAAACCGATCTCAAAATAGCAGGTTGGCTGATGCATGCCGGGACCGGCAACATACTTGACGACTTCATGGAAATTCTGCTGCTTATTGACGATCGGGGTGGAAAATTCCAGGGCATCCAGAATACCTTTTTGCAGCGAGGGATACAGGTCTACACCGGCTACCATCGTAACGGAGACGCCCATGGATTTAAGAATTTCAGCCCACCAGCCTGGGGTTCTGTATTTCAGGCCTTTAAAATCTTTGACATTTCTCAGGGGCTTGTTAGACATGGCCAGTATTTCCGGGTGAGTCAAACCACCGGGAAAGATGACGACGTTCA
>CAYGNV010000122.1:0-7390 GCA_964351355.1 uncultured Smithella sp. | reverse complement strand
TCGCTTTGTGACACCCCGGGCTTCATGGTCGGACCGGAGATTGAAAAGCGCGCACAGGTTCGCCATGTTTGCCGGATGTTTGTGATCGGCGCCCATATATCAGTGCCTTACTTCACCATCGTTTTGCGCAGGGGATATGGCCTCGGAGCCATGGCGATGGCCAAGGGAGGCTTTCATGAATCTTTCTTTACGGCCGCATGGCCCACTGGAGAATTCGGTGGAATGGGGCTGGAAGGCGCAGTTAAGGCCGGTTTCAAAAAAGAGTTGGCCGCCATTGAAGATCCTCAGAAGCGCCAAGAGCTCTACGAATTTTTGGTTGCCCAGTTATACGAACGAGGCAAAGCCATCAACATGGCCGCTTACCTCGAAATCGATGCGGTCATCGATCCGGCGGATACCCGCAAATGGATCATGCGGGGGCTGAAATCCGCTCCTGCCCGTCAACCGCAGGATGCCCGGCATTCTTTCGTTGATCCGTGGTAAGAGAAAAAAACACATGTCCCTGTAACGTTTTCTTTACCGCCCCAGTTGTTCATAGATCATCATAACGGTATTCACATACACGTCACTACGGTTATAATACCAGAGGGCCTTGCGCTTTTGCGCAAGGGAGGCGTCCTCCCGCCAGCCGTGTTTTTTCAGATAATATCCCATGCTGAATTTTGCGTCCACCATGTTAAAGGGACTGGCTACGCCGTCCTGGTCTCCGTCAATGCCGAAAATCCAGAAAGAAGAAGGTATAAATTGCGCCGGTCCTAACGCCCCGGCAAATGATCCCGATATACTCAGAGGGTCCATGCCCAGGTAATTGGCGATATGAACAAGATAACACAGCTCGTCTATCGCCCACTTCGCTTTACGTTTAGCTCGGGCAATCGTGGCGCTGTCAAGTAGCTGCGGATAAGCAACAGCGTAACTGTCCTGCACTTCCTTAAAATAGTCCGGATCCAGCACGAAAGCCAGATTGGCATAAGCGTTAACGACGTTATAGGGCATCGGATAAGTTCCCAAGCGAGACTCGATAATCAGAATAGACGTGATGAGCCGGGGCGATACGCCAAAACGCTTTTCCACAACGGATAAAACGTCGGCATTCTCTTGCATAAAAGTGAACCCCTGTTCAATTTGCCGCGGATCAACCGCCATGACATCGTGCTTCCCTTTTTTTCCTTTCGGACTGGAAAAGAAAAGGTTTTTTATGATGATCTCCGGACGAACGGATACACGGTGATCCTTCATGATATTTTGCACCTGAGACGGATCAAGCCCTTCCGCGATCAGCAATTTTTCAACAAGCAGCCGTTGTGGCTCGCCGGCAAAGCCGGAAGGCGCGGACAGAAATAAAATATTGACTAAGATGACCAGATATATGAAATTTTTTTTCACCCATCCCCCTCTGCTTGCGCAATCTCCAACGTGACTTACCATCCATACTACCCTTTGGATTCTGTTTTATGCAAGCGGATTTATTCCCCCTGCCTGCCTTAGATCAGTTCGATAAATACCGCATCTATTTTGTGCCGGGCTTCCCAGGCTGGCTTTGGTTTTTTCCATATCGCGTTTACTTTTTCCGTCCTGAATCGCAATAATCCTAGTAATATAAATACATTAACACCATTTCAGCATATCTTCGGAAAATGTTCATGAGACAGCTAAATTTTATTGACAAACAGGCTTAATTTGTCTATAAGCTTCACTCTTAACGTTAACTAAGGATAAGTATATGTACGCAATAATAAAAACAGGAGCAAAACAGCACAAGGTCAGCGAGGGCGATGTTTTGTTTGTGGAAAAACTTGCTGGGGACAAAGGAACCGAGGTTGTTTTTCACGAAGTTCTGATGGTGTCGGATGACAGCACAGCCAAAATCGGCAAGCCTTTTGTGGCAGGCGCCAAAGTGATCGGCGAGGTCGTCGCCCAGACAAAAGGCCCGAAGCTGATTATCGGTAAAATGAAACGACGTAAGGGCTATCGCAAGAAGACCGGGCATCGACAGCAGTTAACCAGCATGAAAATAAAGAAGATTTCGATATAGGCGGAGGACATCATGGCACATAAAAAAGGTCAGGGAAGCTCCCGCAACGGTAGAGACTCCAATTCGCAAAGACGCGGTGTCAAAGTATATGGCGGCGAACAAATTCACGCCGGATCCATTATCGTGCGGCAGGTAGGAACAAAAATTCATCCGGGTAACAACGTCGGATTGGGGAAGGATTTCACGCTTTTCGCGCTCATCAATGGCGTTGTAAAATATGAAAGACTGGATAAAACCCGAAAAAAGGTCAGCGTTTACGCCTCATAAAAAATGTGCTGCATACTGTGGAGATTTTAAAGGCGCTTAAATCAAGCGCCTTTTTGTTTTGGATACCCTATGAAATTCGTTGACGAAGCAAAAATATTTGTGAAGGGCGGGCATGGCGGCCCAGGCTGCCTGAGTTTCCGGCGGGAAAAGTTTGTTCCCAAAGGCGGTCCCGACGGCGGCGACGGCGGCAAAGGCGGCGATGTGATTTTTCGCGCGGATCGAAGCCATCACACCCTGCTGGATTTAAAATATCAACAGCGTCAGATCGCCAAAAACGGCAGACACGGCTCCGGCAACAACCGCACCGGCCATGGCGCCGAAGATCTGATCGTAACTGTTCCGCCAGGAACTGTTGTGAAAGATTTTGAAACCGGAGAGATCCTGGCCGATTTATCCGAGTTGGGACAAACCTTCATCGTGGCCCAAGGCGGCATCGGCGGCAAGGGCAACGCCCATTTCAAAAGTTCAACACACCAGACGCCGCGCTTCGCCCAGGAAGGAATGGAAGGCGAAGAACGCTGGCTCAAGATGGAGCTCAAGCTGCTGGCTGATGTGGGACTCATCGGTTTTCCCAACGCGGGAAAGTCCACGTTTATCTCGCGGGTTTCGGCCGCCCGTCCCAAAATTGCCGACTATCCCTTCACCACGCTCACGCCGCATCTGGGAGTGGTTAAATACGCGGACAGCCGAAGCTTTGTTGTAGCCGACATTCCCGGTCTAATTGCCGGCGCGCACGAGGGCATAGGCATGGGCATTCAGTTTCTCAAACACGTGGAAAGAACTTCTTTACTCTTTCACATCATCGATATTTCCATGGAACCGGATATGGATGCTTGGAAAAATTTCACAGCCATCAATGATGAACTCGGACATTACAACCCACAACTTCTGGATAAGCCGCAAATCGTGGCCATCAACAAGATTGATCTTCCTTACGTCAGAGACCGGGTTAAAAAAGAAGTTGCGCGATTCAAGAAAAAAGGGATAATACTGCATTCGTTTTCCGCTGTGACAGGCGTTGGAACACAGGAAATCATAAAAATAA
This sequence comes from uncultured Smithella sp., assembly GCA_964351355.1. Lineage (GTDB taxonomy): Bacteria > Desulfobacterota > Syntrophia > Syntrophales > Smithellaceae > UBA8904. Next base: position 4,043 of record CAYGNV010000122.1, on the reverse strand, counting down.
TGATTACCCTTTTAAACAAAACGGAGTTTCCGGATGATCATGAATAGCATTCGTCTTGAAACACTGGCGCATACCAAAAAGATACTCATCAAAATCGGCTCGGCGGTGCTCGCCGGTGCAGACGGCCTGGATCTAAAAATCATCGACAACCTGGTACAGGAAATGTGTGATTTGACACGCAGAGGCTTCTCCATTGTCCTCGTCACCTCCGGCGCCATTGCGTCGGGCAAGCAGCGTCTGAACATCACGGATAAACTCATGAGCATTCCCGAAAAACAGGCGGCGGCGGCTGTCGGCCAGGGAAGACTCATGCGCGTCTATTCCAAAGCCTTTGAAAAAAACAATTTATATGTCGCCCAGCTTCTGCTGACGCTCGCGGACCTGACCGACAGGCCCAGATACCTGAATATCCGTAACACGCTTTCCACGCTGATGGAATGGCATGTGACGCCGATCATTAATGAAAATGACTCTGTCGCCGTTGATGAAATCAAATTCGGCGATAACGACAATCTTGCTGCAATGATCGCCAATGTTATCGAGGCGGATTTATTTATCAATCTGACGGCAACCGACGGGCTTTACGACTGCAATCCGTCACAATCTAAAAAAGCAAAGCTAATTCCGCTCGTCGGCGAGATCACCGACGCCATCGAAGCGGCCGCCACAGCGGAGACGTCGTCCGTCGGCACAGGCGGCATGAAAAGTAAAATTATCGCGGCCAAAAAAGTCACGTCCATCGGCATCCCCTGCATCATCGCGCCGGGTAAGAGAAAAAAAGTCCTTTCGGATATTATGGCGGGGAGAGAAATCGGCACACTGTTTTTGCCGCAAACCTCCCGGCTGGCGAGCAGGAAATACTGGATCGCTTTTACACTGCGCCCCCGCGGCCGGTTGATCATCGACGACGGCGCAACAAAAGCCCTGCTGGACAAAGGCAAAAGTCTGCTGCCCTCCGGCATTATCGCCGTGGAAGGAGAATTTGACACAGGCGATCCCGTTAACTGCGTTGACAGTGAAGGCCATCTGCTGGCCAAGGGGCTTGTCAATTACAGCGCCGGCGACATCCGCAAAATTCTGGGCTTGAAAACACCGCAGATTTTTTCCGTTCTGGGTCACAAAGATTATGATGAAGTGATTCATCGCGACAATCTGGTCATTACCGGCGATATAAAGAAAATCAAAAGCTGAACGGATCGTGTCTTGAGTCTTTTGGAAAAATAGACACCTTCGTAAGCAACTTTTGGCCGTTTGATCTGAAACATGCGAGTTCCGGAAATGATCACGTCCGTCGATTGCCAATGACCACATCCTGTGTTAAAGGTTAAACCATGTCCATCTGGAAAAAGAAAAACAGAATACTGGTGACCTGCCCGAAAGGCGTTGCGCCTTACTTGAAGGCGGAAATCGAAGCATTGGGATTTCCCGTCCTGCATGAAATTGACACGGCCATTCAAACCGAAGGAACGCTCACAGATACGATGCTGCTGAATCTTCATTTGCGCACAGCCCAGCGCGTCTTGTATCAACTGCAAATATTCAAGGTCATCTCTCCCGGCGCTCTTTATGAACGCATCAACGCCATCCCCTGGGAAACGCTCCTCTTCGACTCCGGGCCGAAGGCTTATGTTTGCGTCACGTCCATTGTTGATAATCCGCTGGTGACCGATTCCCGTTATGCCAACCTCAAGGCCAAAGACGCCATCGTCGATAGAATCCGGGAAAAGAGCGGAATCCGGCCGGATTCCGGCCCGGAAAAAGACAAGGCCGTTATTCACGTTTACTGGCGCAATGATCAGGCGATGGTTTATATCGACACCTCCGGCGACCGTCTCTCCATGCGCGGTTACCGCAAGATTCCGCTGGCGGCGCCGATGCAGGAAACTCTGGCGGCGGCGCTGATTGCCGCCACGGGATGGCGGGGCCGGACGCCCTTTGTCAACCCGATGTGCGGCAGCGGCACATTAGCTATCGAGGCGGCCCTGATGGCGCTGAATCGCGCGCCAGGACTGGGACGCAACAATTACGGCTTCATGTATATTAAAGATTTCCCCTACGAATTGTGGCAGGAATTGCGAAAAAAAGCCCGTAACGACTCCCGAAAAACATTACCGGCGAAAATCATTGCCACGGATATTGACCCGCAAGCGGTGCAGGCGGCAAGCCAAAATGCGAAAACAGCGGGAGTTGACCACCTGATCGAATTTATAACCTGCCCTTTTGAAAAGACAGCCACACCGGGGGGCGGCGGCATCATTATGATGAATCCTCCCTACGGCGAACGCATGGAGCCTTTAAAAATTAAGACGTCTTCGCCCATCCGCAGAAAAGAGATCGCGCCGGGACAGAAAGTCATTCTCCGCAAGGCCGCCGACATTGCCCATAAAAGCACCAATCCGAGCACCCTGCAGCGATTGGAGGCGCTTTACGAGGGCTGCGGCGATTTTTTCAAAAGCATCAGCCGGGGCTATCGCGGCTATCTTTTCACCGGCAACCTGGATGTCGTTAAAAAAGTCGGCCTGCGCACGAAAAGGCGGCTGACATTTTACAACGGCGAGATTGAATGCCGCCTGCTCGAATACGAACTCTACGAGGGCAGTAAAAAGAACGCCTCCAAAGAGGATCAACCGGCCTTGTCACTGGCGGTGGACCAGGGAACCGTAATTTGAGCCGGTCAATGACGCTTCTGCCCGGCACAGCTGAAAATTATGAGTGGCCATACCGCAATGGACATGTTCAAGAGCCTCAAACTATAAGAGATGCAGACTTTACGTGCTACAGGCACGTTGATGTTCAAACGGGGAGAAAGACAAATGGAAGATGTATACGAAAGACTGCGACAGAAGTTAGATTCGATGACAAAGGGTTATCCTAAAACCGAAAAAGGCTCTGAGCTGATATTCCTCAAAAAGGTATTCACGACGGAAGACGCGGAGATTTTCATCAAGTTTAAACGGGGCCTGCAATCGCCCGAGCAGGCGGCCGAAGATATGGGCATGAGCGTCGAAGATGCGAAAGAAAAGCTGGAATCCATGTCGAACAAAGGTCTGATGTATTGGGAACGGGATGGTCTTGATAAAAAATACCGGATCGTCCCCTTTATCCATGGCATTTGGGAATTCAATGTGGACAGCATCGATCAGAAAGATGCCATCAACATGGGACAGTATTACGCAGAAGCCTATGGAAAAGTGCTGATGGACTATCATATTCCGATCGCGAGAGTTGTTCCGGTCCGCGCCGATACGGTAAAAGACGGAACGTTGCTCCCGGACGATGATATTGAAGCCATCATCAAAAAGCAGAAGCTGATTGTCGCGAGCGACTGCGCCTGCAGAAAGGTCGCTACGTTTGCCAAAAGGCACTGCCCGTGTACGGATGAAATGAACGTCTGTATCGCTTTCGGCCTGATGGCAGAATACCTCCTGGAGACAAAAATCGCGAACCCGCGCGTGATAACCATTGAACAGACCCTCGAAATCTTGCACCATGACGAAGGCGCAGGGCTATTTGTACAGATAGCCCATGCTAAAGACTGCTCCGGTTTTTGCAATTGTTCCAAGTGTCATTGTGGTTTTCTGATGGCTGCCAAGATTCATCACGGCACGGGTTATGAGTCCTGGGGCAACTACAAATGCGCCAAAGATGAGGAAAGCTGCATGGACTGCGGGAAATGTGTCGAACGCTGTCCGGTAAAGGCGATGACAGTCAATGCGGACGACAAAACGGCCTTGAACAAGGAATATTGTGTCGGCTGCGGCCTCTGCGTGACCACCTGCCCCACCGATTCCCTGATCCTGGAGCGAAAACCCGACAACCAGTTGACTCTTCCCCAGGAAGAAAATTTTTTCGATAATCAGGACCTCATGGGATTGGAAAAAGCGCAAATTGACAAAGCCAGACTGGCGGCAGCAAAGGCGTAAAAAATAATCAGCTATGCATGAGCTTCCTCTGACAAAAAGCATATTGGAGATGGCGGTAAAGTACGCCCGGCGGACGGATTCCCGAAAGGTTGTAACCATTGTCCTGCGGCTGGGCGCGCT
>CAYGNV010000121.1:5911-7430 GCA_964351355.1 uncultured Smithella sp. | reverse complement strand
CGCCAGTCCGGTTCGGAGGGAGGGGAGGCGAAAGCCTTTCCTACCCCTATCAAAAACGGGTCGAAATAAATTTTTGCTAGATCATCAACCATACCACAAATCTTAGCGATTTACGGTTACCCTAACATAAAGCAGAGTGATTTTCAAACTACTTGCCGATGCAAAAACTGGAAAAAATTTTATGAAGGACATCATCATGGATTTTTTTACCGGTGATTTCATCAAGGGCCTCCAGGGCGCAGCGGAGTTCAAAGGCGGCGAACTCGGGAGAGTGACCGGTGGTGAGGCTTTCCTGGGCTGTCGTGAGGTTGGCCTGCGCCTTTTCCAGCGCCAGTTTATGGCGCAACTGGGTGATCATGCCGCCGTCGCTGAGCATGTCGCGGCTGCCGGTTAAATCGGTTAGGGCCTCCCGGAGCGTATCGAGTCCGTCGCCGAATTTTGCCGATATTGTAAGCAGATTGACGCCGGGCAGGGGATAATCCGGAAGCTGATCCGGCCGCCAGGCCGCCGGTAGATCGGATTTATTGACGGCAATAAGTATCTTGCAGTCGCGGTTTTTATTTTGCTTCAGGATATGCTGGTCTTCTTCCGTCAGAGGTTTGCTGCCGTCGAGCAGAATCACAATGACGTCGGCTTGTTCTAAATGTTCCCAAACCAGATCAATGCCTTCTTTTTCAATGGCATCCTGGGGTTTCCGGATACCGGCTGTGTCCGTCATGTGCACGCAAAGGCCGCCCAGACTGATCGTCTCTGTAATGAGATCCCGGGTGGTGCCGGGGATGTCGGTGACAATCGCTTTTTTCTTGCCGGTAAGGCTGTTGAGCAGGCTGGATTTGCCCACATTGGGCTTGCCGGTAATGACGACCTGAATGCCCTCGGTGAATAATCGAGCCTGCCGATAGGTTGATAAAAGTAAATTCAGGTCGGCGATAGCCTCATGGATTTGCGGGGGGATGACGGGCGTTTCGTGTTCTGAAACGTCGTCGGTAAAATCGATGGCTGCTTCCAGCCCCGCCAGCGCGTCAATCAACAACGTACGCAGCTCGCCGATTTTACGGCCCAGCGATCCTTTCAACTGGGCCAGTCCGAGTTGATAGGCTTTTGCCGACTGGGCGGAAATCATGGCGGCGAGCGCCTCTGCCTGCGACAAATCCATCCGGCCGTTAAAAAATGCGCGCTCGGAGAATTCTCCGGGCCGGGCGGGGCGGCAGCCCAAAGTCATGAGTTGTTCAAGAACGGTCTGGATGATCAGCGGGTTGCCATGACAGGAAATTTCCAGCACGTCCTCGCCGGTGAAGGATCGCGGTCTGCGCATCAGGGTTACTAAAACTTCGTCCAGAATGGTTTGGCCGTCGGCTGCAACGATGTCACCGTGATAGAAATGATGGCTTTGCCAATTGCAATTTTGATGCGCGGGACGGAAAAGAAGCCGCCCCAATTCAGGGGCCAGAGGGCCGCTGACGCGGATGACGCCCAATCCCGCCCTGCCGAAAGGCGTGGCGATGGCTGCGATGGTGTC
>CAYGNV010000121.1:0-5811 GCA_964351355.1 uncultured Smithella sp. | reverse complement strand
CTATTGCCGGCTTCTGGTTCTACTCGCGCCGCCGGTATTCCCTTTTCTGGCCGGCAGAACGATGACCTTCCGATACTCGCCTTCACCGCGGCTTTTGGTGACAAGTGATTCGTCTTCCTGCAGCGCCAGATGAATGATGCGGCGGTCATGGGCGTTCATGTGGGAAAGCGAGAGGGGCTTCTGTGTCTTTTTAACTTTGTCACGAATCCGCTCAGCCATGCCGAGCAGGGATTCTTCTCTTCTTTTTCGGTATTCCTCTGAATCGACGACGATCATCTTGCGTTCAGCGTCGGATTTGTTGACGGCCTTGTTTAATATGTACTGAAGCGCGTCCAGATTTTGCCCGCGCCGGCCGATCAAAAGGCCGCTTTCGTCGCCCGCGATACTGAGGATAATCGTGTCGTCTGTTTCGGTGGCCGTCACCTGGCATTCGAAGGTCATTTCGCTTAATATGCCGGACAGCAGGTCTCTGGCCTTCAGAGCGACTGGGGTGGTAGCGGCAACGGCTACAACAGCCGGGACAGTCAGCGCCGGAGATTTCTGAGGAGCCGGAGCCGCGGATGGAGCAGACGGTTTTATCAGGACAGGTGTGTGGCGGGCGACAGGCGGTCTGGGCGCAGGCCTTGTAACCCGATGTTCAGCTTTGGGGCCCTTATGCTTTGTCTCAGGCTTTGTCTCCTGCCTGATTTCCGGCTTCCTGTCGGGTTTTGTTTCTTGTTTTGCGCTTTGCCTTGTATCTGGCTTTGTTTCAGGTTTAGTTTCAGATTTTGAGTCAACTCGTTTGGTTTCCTGCCGGACAGGTCGATGACTGGTATCTAAAGAGAAATCCATGTCGAACGAAACCAGGGATGCCCGGATCCTGGCTTTTTTGGCCATCAGGCCTAAGAAACCGGTGGAACCTTCGGAAATAATTTCAATGTTTAATTTTTCTCTCGGCACGCCGAAATCACGGCAGGCTTTAATAATAGCGCCGTCAATTGTTTTTTCTTCTATTTCCAATATCTTTGAACTCATATTGAACTCCGTGTGTGTCGGATCATTAAGCCATCTTTTTATTGATGTAGTATTGTTGGCCGATTTGTAAAATATTGTTGAACAGCCAGTAAATGACCAGTCCCGCCGGAAAATTTAAAAAGAAAAAGGTAAAAACAACCGGCATGAGCAGCATGATTTTCTGCTGCATCGGATCGCCCATGGCGGGGGTCATTTTCTGCGAGATGAATTGTGTGGCGCCCATGATAACCGGGGTGATGTAATAGGGATCCGGAGCCGATAAATCCTGAATCCAGAAAAAAAGCGGCGATTGGCGCAGTTCGATGGAATACATCAGCGCTTTATACAGGCCGAAAAACACGGGAATCTGAATCAGCATCGGCAGGCAGCCGGAAAATGGATTGACTTTATTCTCTCGGTAGAGCGCCATCGTCTCCTGTCCGATTTTGGACTGATCATTTTTGTGTTTTTCCTTCAGCGCCTCGATTTTCGGCTGAAGCTTCTTCATCGCATTCATCGATTTGTAGCTCAGGTTGCCAAGCGGCCAGAAGATAATTTTAATGATGGTGGTCAAGATAATGATCGCAATGCCGTAGTTCAGGACAAACCCATACAGAAAATTGAGGATCCATAAAGCGGGAATAGCCAACCATTTAAACCAGCCGAAATCGATGGCACTTTCCAGGCCGACACCCAGTGTTTTCAGTAGATCATATTGTTTGGGTCCGAGATATAGCGAGTAGGAGAAAACGCTGTTTTGCCCGCCGGGAATGAGTTCCTTGCGGCCTTTCATGCCGACGGCGACCATATTGTCTGCGCTGCGGGTCATCACGACGTTAGTCAGCGCCGGATTTTCCGGAATGAATGAGGCGATAAAGTACTTTGTTTCAAACGCGCCCCACAACACATTGGGGCCCAGGATGATTTCGCTCGCGATCTTTTTGACTTCCTGGCGTTCAATGCTTCCTCCGAGCGAGATGGCGGGGCCGTCATGCCCATAATAGTCATCGACTTTTTGAGGATCGACATACTGGTACCAGTTAAGCCTCGGGGTTTGTGTAATGGGCGACGACGTCAGATTGTGCACCTTGACTTCCAACCCGATAACGTAGCCTGCCGGATCAAACGTAAAGATCTTTTCTACTTTGACGGTGTCATAGGTTTTTGAGAAAACAAGTCGTTTCTTTTCTTTGGTATTGGTCAAATCCAGTTTATCTGTGGCTGTATCAAAAACTGCATTCGGGGCGACATCGGCGCTGGAATCGGGGAAGGTGACGGCCAGCGGATAGGGCATGCCGTCGCGAATATCGACCAGTTCAACAAAATCTTTTGTTTTGGGTTTGACAGGTTCTTTGGTGCCGGTAAAAAAACCTTTTAAGAGCGGATAAATATCGTCGGTGCAATTGTAGCAATCCTGATTATAATTTTTGAGTTTCAGGGATTTCAGAGCGGCGCCGCGTGTGGAGAAAACAGCCGTATAATTGGGTGTTTCCACTTTGATGTCGTGAGCCGGCGCTTCCGGTTCGACGGTCACTGTCTTGGCAGCGGCAGTGGCGATGCCGCTGGTTGCCGCGGGATCAGGTGTCGGTGCTGATGTCTTGTCTTTTGTTACTTGACCGGCTGACTGTTGAGGCGCCGCGGCCTTTTGCGGCTCGGGGGGTTTAACAAACAAGAATTGATAAACCAATAGAACGGCCAGTGACAGGACGACGGCTAGAATAGTCCTTTTATCCATGAGAGTACCTCCAATTTCATTGTTTACTTGACGGGATCGTAACCGCCGGGATGCAGGGGATTGCAGCGCAGAATTCTTTTTGCCCCTAAATATGACCCTTTCGCTGGTCCGTGTAATTTAATCGCGTCAATGGTATATTGCGAACAGGACGGGTAAAAACGGCAGGATGGCGCAAAAAAGAATGGTGAAATACAGGCTTGGTATAAACGAATGATGAAAACAAAGAAGTTTACCAACGTTTTCCTGAGCATATTCTATCTGCCGGCCTTCCGTGTGAAGAGTTCGGTCAATTCTCTCTCTGTTTCCTGATAAGTAAGAGGCGGTATGCTTTTTTTGGCCATGACCACAACGTCATGTTCCGCGGGAAACAAGTTCTTGTTGCGGCGGAAGAATTCCCGAATAAGTCGTTTTGTTCGATTTCGAAAAACAGAGTTACCCGTTTTTTTCGTAACGGTTATTCCCAGGCGCTTGACTCCATTCGAGCTGCCGCATGTTATCATTGTAAAGAATCGCGAACTTCTCCAGACCCCCTGTTCGTAAATAATCCGATATCTGCTTTTATTAGTGACTTTTTCCGCTCTCCGGTATGATTGCGTTTTCATGCATGGAAACCCAATAGTCCTGCGAGGCGGTAATATAGCGGAATTATACGGCTAATCTCTTTCTGCCCTTGGCTCTTCTGCGGCTTAAAACCTGTCTGCCGGTTTTGGATGCCATGCGAACCAGAAATCCATGGGATCTCTTTCGTTTGGTATTAGATTTATTGGTCAAAGTCTTTTTCATGTTTAAACCCCTCAAAGTAATAAGGTGATGCGTAAATCATAGTCACATATATTTGTCAAGGCTAAATTGGGCAGAGATTTGGTGATGGTTAATCAGGATGCACATATTTATTGACGGAAATGTTTAAAACAACATCAAATGAGAGCCCATGAAAATATCATCTACAGCCAGAGATTATGATGACTTTTCTTTTCAGGTATGCTAGAAACCAAAACTCTGTAAGAACCAGGCAAAAACCGTTGCCAATATTCTGTAAAGAGGCATAGGGCAGAGCCTGAAAAAAATATCAAAATGAGGAGTAAAATTATGGCACTAAATCCGTTACTTGATTCAAGAGACTTAAGGTTTGTACTGTTTGAGGCCCTGGATGCGGACAAATTCAGCCAGTATGAGCAATTTGCCGATTTTGACAGGGATACCTATGAGGCAACTTTGGAACTGGCCGAGCAGATAGCGGTCGAGCAGGTTTACCCGGCCAACGCCGAGGGAGACAAAATCGGCGCCAAATACGATCCCGAAACCAAAACCGTTAAAGTGCCTCATGGATTTCATACGGCGATGAAGACCTACCGGGAATCGGGTTTTTCCGGTTTGAGCAACAGCCCTGAATTTGGCGGCACGGGCATGCCCGAGACGATTTACCGCGCCGTTATGGATTATTTCTGCGCGGCCGGCGTTGCTTTCAGCTCATACGATACGTTGAAAGTCGGCGCTTGCAATCTGATTATTAATCACGGCTCCGATGAACTGAAAAAAATCTATGTTGAAAAAATGGTTGCAGGCCTCTGGGGTGGGACGATGTGTCTGACCGAACCCTCCGCCGGTTCCGACGTTGGCGCCCTGAAAACCAGAGCCGTCAAACAGGCGGACGGCACCTACCGCATTACAGGGCAGAAAATATTCATCACGGCCGGTGATAATGACCTCTATGAAAATATCATTCATCCCGTGCTGGCCAGAATCGACGGCGATCCTCCCGGAACGCCCGGCATATCCATTTTTGTTGTTCCCAAATATCATGTCAACCCCGATGGCTCCATCGGCAAGCCCAACGATATGACGACAACCGGCATTGAGCACAAAATGGGTATCAAGGGCTCGGCCACTTGTTCATTGTCCTTCGGTGATAACGACCAGTGCGTCGGTTGGTTGCTCGGCCAGGAACGCCAGGGCATGAAGATCATGTTCCAGATGATGAACGAAGCGCGTCTGGACGTGTCCCAGCAGGCGCTGGGAACAGCGAGCTCGGCGTACATGCACGCAGTCACATATGCGAAAAACAGAATTCAGGGCGCGGATCCCGCCAAGAAGGGCGATTTTACATCCGTGCCGATTATCAGGCATCCCGACGTTCGCCGAATGCTTCTGTGGATGAAATCGCAGGTGGAAGCCATGAGGATGTTGACCTTGCTGGCCGCTTATTCCGCCGATATGGCTCATGTGGAAAAAGGCGATGTGGCCAAGGAAGCCTCCGCGCTGCTGGAATTCCTGATTCCTCTGTGTAAAGCGGGCAACTCCGATCTGGCGTGGTTGGTCACCTCCGAAGCGATGCAGGTTTACGGCGGTTACGGTTACTGTTCCGAATATCCGGTGGAGCAATTGGCGCGCGACTGTAAGATTCTGGCGATTTATGAAGGCACCAACGGTATTCAGTCGATGGATTTAACCATGAGAAAACTGCTCATGAATCCGGGCCTGTATAACTACACTGTTTTCAAAAAGAGAATTGCGGAAACCTGCAAAAAGGCCGAAGGCATTGTTGATGGAAAATATATCGTGGCCATGAAGTCCGCTGTTGAGAAAATGGATGAGACCGTGCAGAAATTGGTGGCATTACGCGACCAGAAGAAGATCCTCGATGTTCTCGCGATAGCCACGCCGCTCCAACAGGCTATGAGAATGGTTGCGCATGCCTGGATGCATTTGTGGTCCATGGCCATTGCCATACCCAAACTCAAAGCTATTACCGGCGACATCGCGGGTGAAAAGGTTGCGGCGGCAGTCAAGGATAACGCTGAGGCGGCTTTCTATCACGGCAAAATCCTGTCGGATCGGTTCTACTTGGGAACGGAGTTAAAGCATCTCTACGGCTACCTGGACTACATTACAGCCGGTGAACAAGCGGTAGGGGAGTCCTTTGAAGAAATATTCACCGGCGCTCTGCCTCAATAGAAGGATGGATAGATAGCATTTGTCAATTTTAGAGACTGCCGGGAACGGTAGCAACCATTTCCAAACGATTGAACAAAAAGCCCCTGAATCTAAGTTGATTCAGGGGCTTTCTCTTTGTTGTTTTAGAT
>CAYGNV010000120.1:0-7462 GCA_964351355.1 uncultured Smithella sp. | reverse complement strand
AGATTTATGTGTTGCCTATCTGGCATACAAGAGAAGAACGGTAACCATCTGCCAGCCTTTTTGAGCGCCTCCGACAAATTTGTGACAATCCTTCACGTCGTAATTTGACAATCACAAAAAATATTTCCTATTAGAGGGACAAGACGTTGTCCATTTAGTATGATATAGATATTCCAAAAGATGGAGGGAGAAATGAAAAAGAAAGCTGACACCCCTGAAATAGTCTCAGCAGATGATGCTGTTCCCATCGATAAGTGCGCTGCAAAAGGAATCAATTATTTAAAGAATAGAACCGTGATGATAATGAACGGTGACACACCGGTTAATTTCTCGTCCGATGATACCATTGTGGCCTATCGCCTGGAAACAGCAATTACCGATATGCTGCGTAGTACGGCCAACAAATTGAAGGTCACTATCTGTTGGGCAGATTGTGTCAGCGATTTAATCGCCGTTCCAGCTTTTATGAATATCATTAATCCCTTGGACTTGACGAAAGAAGAAACAGACGAGATATTTCAATGGTTCGCCTTTTTGGAAGAGGCCGGTGACCCGAGCTCCCTATGTGTTCTTTTCACATCAGCGCCACCGTTTAAAATACCCGCCAAAGTCGAAAAATACGTTCTCAGAACACCGGAATTCGTTGACGCCGATTATCTGAAATTAAAGATCCTGAACAAAAGGGTTTCGGCAACCAGGCACAACAATCAACATAAGAGTTACGACCGCAAAATTTTCCGCCTTCTCAAAATCATGAAAGTCCTTAAATCGGAAGGTATCATGTATGTTGAGGACATGTGCAACGAGTTCAATATCACCCCGAAGACCGTCCGAAGAGATATTGATCTGTGGAACGCCTTGGGGGAAGTCATCGAATATGACCGAAATAAAAAGGGTTATGTCCTTGCCTATTCGGAGGGCATCGTCTATGATCTGGATAAATAATTCAAGGGGGTGAGATTATGCCGAATGGTGGACATATCTGTTGCGTAAACTGTACCTATAGTAGGCTCAAGCCAGGGAAATGCGACATCTGGGGAATCGAGATCAGTGGCTTCCTTCTATGCCGGGCATTCCGATCTCCTGGCCAGTCTCATACGGCAGCAAGAAAAGAATTCAAAATGCTCAACAAACTGAAACCAGGGTTTGTATATACTCTTGATAACAGCATCGTGGCCGTTGGTAACCCGGAACCAGTTTTTAAAATTATGGAAATTGGGAATAAATAATTATTTTAGGGGGATACTATGACTGCAAGGTACAAGCGCTCATTGGATGAAAAATATGAAGATTTACTGAAGTCGACAGGGAAATTGAATTTTCTGATTAATGGATACGAGACATGGATTCCAGGGGATCACAATGCTTTCGATATTCACCTCAGAGAGAAAAATAAGATTATGATCTATCATGGTGGCACACGCCTCATCACGATCAGCATGGCTAGTGATTCCGTAAAATTATCTGCGGATAAAGCATATAGCAAAGTGGGTGCCTCCTACAATACACTTATGAGAGAATGGCCCATCAATGAATTAGTCGAAAAACAGAACGACTATAAGAAGTACCTAACTGAAGCCGTTAAAATTGCTCATAACAGATATTATGCGTCAACGAAGGAAGGATGGTGGTCTAATAGGCTCAGTCTTCATTTTGGGAAAAATTGGAATCTTAACAAAGAATGGTTGATTATTGATCGTGAAGCCGTCTTGGGGTTTGATGAAAGCAATGAAAAAACAAAATTCTATGAAATAATGAAAGCGAAATATGGCAGCATCCAATTGAAATTCAGAAAGGATGATGCGAAAAAATGGGGAAAGGAAGACTTAATAAAATCAGTTGGTGATGAATTGGACTTCCTTGCTATTGGACCGGACAAGCAACTTTTATGTATTGAGTTGAAGTATGGAAGCAATACCTCCGGGATTTATTGGGGCCCCTTGCAGGTATCCGTTTATAAAGATGCATTTCATGCAGTTGCTTCATCCATCTCTGACGACATTAAGCATCTTGTTAAGCAAAAAATTTGTCTCGGATTACTTCCCGCCGAGGCAACAAAGTGGCTCCCAGATGGGAAATTTGAAGAAGTCAATGCCATCGTCGCAATTGCTGGTTTCAATAACAAGAGTAGCAGCTGGCAAAAGATGTCGGAAGTTCAAAATGAACTTGGTGCGTGCAAGGTCTCTGTTGCCAAAGTTGAAGATAATGGAAGAGACTTAATGACAATAATATCATGAAAATAATCATCCACCGCGGCACCCATGAAATCGGCGGATCTTGTGTCGAAATATCTTCCGGAGATCAGCGGATCATCCTGGACTTAGGAATGCCGCTGATGACCCGAGATGGCGGTATTTTAGACCAAGCATCGATCGAGACTCCATCTATTGAAAACGGTATCCTGCCCAATGTTACGGGTTTATATGCCGATCAGGTTCCTTCGGTTACGGCGGTGATTCTCTCACATGCTCACTTGGATCATTACGGACTGATGAGCCTGGTGCATCCTGAAATACCTATTTATCTAAGCCGGGAAACCAAGGCTCTTATCGAGGTCGGAAACATCTTTTATACATTCAAGCAGACGAAAAAAAGTCGAATGGATAACTGTCAGACCTTCGACCATTTGATGCCACCATTCAAGGCAGGTCCTTTTACCATCACGCCTTTTCTTATGGATCATTCGGCTTTCGGAGCATCGTCTTTGCTGATTGAGGCTGAAGGCAAAAAAATATTTTATACCGGAGATCTTCGTGGTCATGGCCGGAAAGCCATGCTCTTTGAGGACATCATAATGAACCCCGTTCAAAATGTCGATTGCCTTCTGATGGAAGGCACAACTCTTGGCGGCGAACATAATGTAGGGTATGAAACGGAAGAAGCCGTTGAGGATGGGATGTACAGTCTTTTTGCTTCGCAGGAAGATGCTTCATTCGTTATGTCAGCAGGCAGCAACATTGACCGTCTCGTCTCCATTTACCAAGCCGCGTCGAAGGCAGAGAAGATACTGGTGATCGATCTTTATCAGTTTTATCTACTGAAACAGCTCAAGGAATTTCCCCACAGCTTGCAGCCGCATCCTGACAAATTGAATATTCTCTATCTTAAAGGGCATGCGACGACTATCGCAGATAAAGTTGATAGACGGCTTCTCTACAAATGGAAAAAATTTAAGATTGAACCAGAACAGATATGTGCACAGCGTAAAGGCATGGTTCTCAGGATACCTCTGAGCATCATGAAGATAATGGCTGCGAAAATGGAAGAAGAGAAGCCGTTGCAGAAGGCCAGTTTCATCTATTCCATGTGGTCCGGCTATTTAAAAAGTAATCCGAAATTCAAAGAATTTACGGAGCAATACAAAATCCCGATGAAGATCATACACACAAGCGGTCACGCATACCTTCATGATCTGAAGCGATTGGCAGAGGCCCTGAATCCTCGGATGATCGTACCCATCCATACATTATCGGGCGATGAATTTAAGAACCATTTTCCCAATGTCTGCCGTTTTGATGATGGTGTGCCTTTTGAGATCAACTGAAGAATGACGGAGATAATATTTTCATGAGCGAAATTGAATTTTGGATAGGTGTGGATCTGGATGGGACCCTGGCCGAATATCATGGCTGGATCGGAATCCATCATATCGGGAAAGCGATTACCCCGATGGTTGAACGTGTTCAGTGCTGGATTGGCGAAGGGAAGACGGTCAAGATCTTTACCGCGAGGGCTTGCGAAGGAACGGCAGCGACGGAATTCATTCACGCCTGGCTTGACAAACAAGGGCTCCCAAAACTCGAAGTCACCAATGTCAAAGACTTCGGCATGACGGAGTTGTGGGATGATCGCTGCATTTCAATAGGAACGAATACGGGGCAGATAAAAAATCACGCCATTTGATAGAGGAAAAAATATGACGAGCGCAAAAGCCGATTTTGTCCACCTTCACGTTCACACAGCATATAGCCTGCTTGACAGCACCCTCCGCCTTAGCGACCTCTTCAAAAAAGCGAAGGAATATCAAATGCCGGCCATCGCCATGACCGATCATGGCAATCTTTTCGGCGCCATCGAATTTTATCGGCAGGCCGAAAAAGCCGGGATCAAGCCCATTATCGGCTGTGAGTTGTATGTATCCCCGAAAAGCCGGTTTGACAAGTCATCCACCGGTATTGGCGAATCTTCGCGTCATCTTGTCGTTCTTGTCAAAAACATGCAGGGATATAAAAATCTGCTGAGGCTCACCACGGTTGGCTATATCGAAGGCTTCTACTACTATCCTCGTGTGGACAAGGAAATCCTTCAGCAGTGTCACGAAGGGCTGATCGCCACAAGCGCTTGCCTGCACGGGGAAGTTGCCTCATATCTCGTGAAAGGCGATCGCGACGCCGCTATAAAATCTGCCCGCGAATACCGGGATATCTTCGGCGATGGGAATTTCTATCTTGAAATCATGGAAAACGGCTTTCCTGAACAAAAGATTGTCAATGAAGGCATCATGGAAATCAGCCGTCTTCTCTCCATTCCTGTCGTCGCCACCAACGACTGTCATTATCTTCAGGCAGATGATGCAGAGGCCCATGAGGTGCTTCAGTGCATTCAGGCGGGTAAGACCCTTGACGACAAGGAACGGATACGTTCTAAAACGAATCAATTTTATCTAAGATCGCCTGGCGAAATGAAGCGTCTTTTCTCTTATTGTCCCGAAGCCATCTCTAATACCGTCCTGATTGCGGATAAATGCAACCTATCTCTCGAATTGGACTGCTCACATAATGTCCAATTCCAATTGGAGGACGGGAGCGCTCCTGATGAATGCTTGGCAAAGGTCGCTTACGAAGGACTCAACAGGATGCTACCCACCATCCTAAAGAACGGTGATGCAAGTCTCAGTGAAAAATATGAAAAACGTCTCAGTGAAGAGTTGGAAATCATCAAATCCGTGGGATTCGCTGGATATCTACTCATCGTTGCTGATTATATTTGCTTTGCGAAAACGAAAGGCATACCTGTTGGCCCCGGACGTGGTATCGTTACAGGCAGCCTGGTTGCCTATACAACAGGAATAACCAATATCGATCCGATACATCACGGACTTCTTTTCAAACGATTTCTAAATTTCCACAGTAAAAATATGCCCACCATCGATACAGCTTTCTCTCCGGAAGGGCGAGATTACATCTTCCGGTATGTCACGGAGAAATACGGTACTGACCGTGTAGCCAAGATCATCACCTTCAGAAAAATGAGGGTGAAATCTGCCATACGCTATGTTGGTCGCACCTTGAATCTTCCCTATGCAGATGTTGACGCCATCGCAAAAATGATTCCCGATGGTCAGAATCTCTCTCTAAAAGACGCCTTTAACATGGAAGATCGCCTGAAAGAAGCGGCAAGAAAGAGCGAGAAAATACAAAAGCTTCTATCACTTTCATGGGCTCTGAAGGGCTTGATGATCCATTCATCCACCCATGCCACGGGTATGGTCATTTCCGATAAGCCCCTTATTGACATGGTTCCCCTCTGCCTTGATTCTGAAAATGATCTTGTGACCCAGTACTCCGTTAACGACCTCCATGCGATGGATCTTTCTATATTCAAATTTTCACATATAGCAAGGTAATTGATTTCATAGGGTAATCTTCACGTTTGTCCCTTAGAGAAAACTGAGGACTCGGTAGGTGTAGTCGATAAGAACTTATTCCTGTATGAGAGCATCCGGTAATATTTATCTATCTACTATTACAATTTGTAATCGTTGGTTATTATTTCATTGACATAGAATGCCGCTTTGTTTTACACCCTAACTGTAAAAAGCAATGCTGATCAATCATCAATTTAGGACCTGACATTTTCTGAAAGAACAACAATCTTGAAAGACTTGTCTTGCTTAGAAAGGCTAAATAAGATGGAAGATAAAGGAGATTCTCAATTTCTGAAATAAACAAGCATGGACTCTTCTATGGTTACATAATCGTATTGTGCAGTTTCCTGATACTGATGATAGTTTGGGGAGCACAATACAGCTTCGGTGTCTTCTTCAAGCCGATGCTGAATGAATTTGGGCTCTCCAGAGCAGTCCTTTCCGGCGCCTATTCAATAAATCTCGTAATACAGTCAGTAGCTTGTATTTTCACGGGTAAGCTTTGCGACAAGTACGGGCCGCGGTTGGTAGTGACTATCTGCGGGTCGCTTCTCGGGATCAGCTATTTATTGATGTCCCAGGCACAGGTAGCCTGGCAAATTTATATCATTTTTGGAATTCTTGCGAGTATTGGTGCCGCCGGCACCTGGGTTCCCCTGCTTTCAACGATAGCCAGATGGTTTGTTTTCCGAAGAGGTTTGATGAGCGGCATTACTGCTGCCGGAGTTGGTGTCGGAGTCATGCTTGTGCCACCCTTGTCCAGCTACCTTATATCAAGTTTCGGCTGGCGCACTTCGTATATCATTATCGGCCTCACCGTAATGATACTGGTCATTATCAGTGCACAGATGTTAAAACGTGACCCATCCGAAATCGGACAATCCGCTTTGGGCATGTCCTTACAACATGAAGATAGCTCTCTGCACTTTACCTTTAAAGAAGCACTCCGAACCAGGCAATTCTGGTTGATCTGTGGAGTCTTTCTCATGATGGGAGCATGTTTGCAATCCATATTGGTGCATATCGTTCCTCATGCCACAGATGTCGGTGTAGCGGAAGTAACGGCCGCCACTATTATTTCCGTAATTGGCGGCGTCAGCATTATCAGCAAAGTATCTTTAGGTGTAGCTATGGACCGTTTGGGCAATAAACCGGTCGCCATCATAATTGCCTCGCTGATGTTAATATCCCTCATAATTATACAACTATCAGATGCCCTCTGGGTGCTTTACGTCTTTGCAGTATTTTTTGCTTTCGGTTATGGGGGATTTGCAGCCATACAATCACCTTATCTGGCTGAACTCTTCGGCCTGAAATACCATGGAACTATCTTCGGATTTACATTATTTATCATTGGGGCGGGAGCATTTGGACCATTTGTCGCCGGTAAAATATTTGATGCGACTTTAAGCTATCGTCTGGCTTTTACGATGCTGGCAATAATGAGTTTCCTTGCAATCCTGTTTGCCATTGGAATAAAAAAAACGCGCCATGCCTAAAGAGGTATGATATTATATCTTTCGAGAAAGGATATACTCGGCGACGGCGAGCAGATGGTCTTTTCCCGGGCTGTCGGCAAAGACTTTCAGCCCGCCTTTTGCCTCTCCAATGAACTGCTGTGCACGATTCAGCGAATAATCAATGCCACCGGTTTTTTGTATCAAGGTGAAAATATCCCGGATGGTATCAGGGGAAAAAGCCTTTTTCTCGATGGTCGTTCTAGTTTTGTCGCGTTCGGCGTCAGTGCATTTAGCTAGTGTGTAAATCAGCGGCAACGTCATTTTGCCTTCTTCCAGATCCTTGCCGATGGACTTA
>CAYGNV010000119.1:0-7494 GCA_964351355.1 uncultured Smithella sp. | reverse complement strand
AGATTTGCATTGGAGAAATCGCATCGATCACATTTTTTGGTAGTCTTTAATTGCTACAATTGCTCCTCATTAACCGCATACACTTCACCACAGAGGATCAAAAACATTCCTAAAAACATAACTATAGAAATCATTAAAATAATTCTTTTCATAAGACCTTCTCCTTTTTAATTATTTTGTCCTTACGTTCTTAATATGCCACTAACTCTTATTGCGGGGGTGTCAGCGGAGAGAGTCGGTACTCTCTCCGCTTGCCATATTAAATGCGTTCGTTGTTTAGATACACCTCATATTCTTTTATGCCCTTTTTAAAGTCAGGTATCCTGGTCGGTCGGGTTTTATGTTTGTAAATAGGTCTGAATTCAAGCGAAGTAGCGTCTCCTTCCTTAAGGGTCACCTCCACGTCCCTGAAATAATCATCAGCAGGCAGGCCGAGGAATACCTTGTGCGTTCCGGGGCGCAGTTCTATCTTTTTTTCAAGGACGTACTTGATGCCTACTCCCGCATCAGGATCATGACTTGTCTTCCCATCCTTGTCGTATTGCGGTAGGCTTTCTTTCTGCCCGTCAACTTTCCAGGTTGCAGCCTGTCCGTCGATGTTGATCACGAACGGATAGCCGGGTTTTCCGTGAATCGATTCCTTCGACTCCAGCAGATAATATCCTTCCAGATGGGTCTTGATCGTTGCTTTAATGGTCAGAGAAGCAAAGCCCCGCTCCGGTCCGGCGTCATTTTTGATTTCCGTAAAAACATCCATTCGCTGGCTCTGTGCGTTCTGATGGATTGTCTGAGACGTTCCCGCACATCCTAATAAAATCAGACCCATGACGCCTGCCAAAACACTCATGGTTATTTTTTTCATTTTTTCTCCTTTTCTTACACGGCGCCATCACCCGATGATCTGCACGGACACTTTGCTAAATTGCATCACGCCCTCTTTCATTCGTTCGAATTTTTACAACGTCTTCGACATTAACAACAAATATTTTCCCGTCACCCGTATTGCCGGTATGCGCATATCGCTGAATAACGTCAACGACTTTATCCACCATCTCCTCATCTACAACAACTTCCAATTGGATCCGCGGAACAAAGTCCACCATTTCAAAAGTTACTTTATCTTTTGCATTTTTCGCCCGGCCTTTGCCGAATCCGCAAATTTGCGAAACGGTTACACCCGGCAACCCTTCAATTTCCTTAAGTGCTTCACATACTTCCAGCAATTTAAACGGTCTGATGATGGCCTTGATCTCTTTCATATTCATCTCCTTGCTAATATGTGGCATGTGACATGCTCACCTGCCGGTTTACATTTCTTCTTCAACTTTTCTCTTTTCAAACCAGCTGTAAACAGATGGAATGATGAGCAGCGTCAGCAGCGTGGACGTAATCAATCCACCTACCACAACGGTTGCCAGCGGTTTCTGAATCTCCGAACCGGTTCCGGAAGCAAGCAGCATGGGAATCAAACTGAAAACGGCAATGGACGCGGTCATCAGCACAGGGCGCAGTCTGTCCGTGCTTCCCTGTTTGATGGCTTCCGGCAACCCCAGTCCTTCATCGCGTAATTGAGAAATGCGCGAGACCAGGACAAGACCATTCAAAACGGCAACACCGAACAAGACAATGAAACCCACGGACGCCGGCACAGACAAATATTGCCCGGAAATGAAAAGGGCGAACACACCACCGATCAAAGCAAATGGCAGATTGGAAATAACCAAAAGCGACAAGCGGATGGATCGAAACGAGACATAAAGAAGAAGCAGAATCAAGCCGATGGCCACGGGCCCAATGATCATCAGTTTGTTCATGGCTCTTTGTTGATTTTCAAATTGTCCGCCCCAGGTCAGATAGTAGCCGGCAGGCAGCTTCACCTGCTCTTTGATCTTTTGCTTGGCTTCCGCCACAAAACTGCCGATATCTCTGCCGCTGATATTCATTTCGATCCCTATTCTTCGAATGCCGTCCTGACGGCTGATCTGCACCGGACCTTCAATCATTTTTATATCGGCCACCTGATCGAGGGGAACATTTACGCCGGATTTTGTGGTGACCAGTATGTTTTTGATTGCTTCGAGAGAATTTCTTTTTTCTTCCGGCAGGCGAACGGTGATATCAAAGCTCCTGTTCTCTTCGTAAAATTGTGAGGCGGATTTCCCGGCCACCGCTATTTCAATGACGTTTTGCACATCGCTGATATTGAGCCCGTAACGCGCTATTTTTGCCCGGTCGATGTTGACCGTCAGGTAGGGCTGTCCCGACACCTTTTCGGCAGCCAAATCCGTCCCGCCCTTGATGGAAGAAAGAACCCTCGCGATTTCCTCCGACTTGCTCTTGAGCACGTCGATATCTTCGCCAAACAGTTTCACGATCAATTGGGCGCGAGTGCCTGCCACCAGCTCGTCAATGCGGCACTGGATCGGCTGGCTGAAACCGAAAGTGATTCCGGGAATTGATTCCAGAGATTTGCGCATCTCGTTGGTAATTTCTTCTTTGGAGATATCCCGTTTCCACTCACTCTTCGGCTTGAACACTCCGACATAGTTGGTTCTATCTGTCCCCCTTGTATCCAGACTAAGCCCTCTCTGACCTATCTGCCCCACAATCGTACCCAATTCATCAAATCGCTTCAATTTCTCAGCGGCACGCTGATTGACTTCTAGTGATGTCGCCAGTGAAACACCGGGAAGCATTGCGATATCCAGGTCGAACGAACCTTCGTCCATAATCGGGATAAACTCCGTGCCCAAACGTGTCACCAAAAACATCGATATCACCAGGAGCACACCGGCTGCGATCAAGACGGCTTTTTTCTTCATCATGGCAAATTCCAAGGCAGGCAGGTAGGCTCTCTTCGCATATCTCATGATGATACTTTCCTTTTCCGGCTGCGGTTTCAGAAACAGGATACAGAGAACCGGAACCACGAATATCGAAAGAAGCAGAGAGGCAAGGAGTGCAATGGCGACGGTGAAGGCCAGCGGGCTGAACATTTTTCCCTCGATGCCTTCCAGAGAAAGAATCGGAATGAAGGTCAGCGCTATGATCAATTCACCGAAAATACTCGGCTTTCTGACTTCCATCACGGCTTTAAGGACCGTCAATAATTTGGGATGCTTTCCCATCTCTTCACTTAGATGCCGTTGAACATTCTCAACCTGAATGATCGTCGTGTCGATGATCATGCCGATGGAAATCGCCAGGCCGCCGAGCGACATCAGATTTGCGCTGATGCCGACCAGTTTCATCACAATGAACGTGGCCAGTAAAGATAGTGGCAATGTTATGAGAACGACAAGACTTCCCCGGAAACTATTCAGCAGGAGGTACAGTACAATCAGAACCAGAATGGCGCCTTCGATCAAAGCCTTATTTACAGTGCTAACGCTCGCGTTCACAATATCGCTTCTATCGTAATAAGGAACGATTTTGACGCCGTCCGGAAGCATATTGTTCTCATTCATTTCCTTGACTTTTTGGGCGACCCGGCGGACAACATCCCGGCTGTTTTCTCCGCGTAGCATCATCACGATTCCACCGACGGCTTCATCCTTGCCGTCTTTCATGGCCGCACCCATCCGCACGGCTTCGCCAATCTTTACCTCTGCAATATCTCTGATATAAGTCGGCGTTCCATGTTCAGATTTCAGGACAATGTTTTCGATGTCACTGACATTTTTTATCAACCCGACTCCGCGAACGATATACTGATCCGTATTCCGTTCAAGAATATTACCGCCGACGTTTTGATTATTGTTACCGATTGCGGAATAAACATCGTCTACCGTTACGGCATACTTCACCAATTTTTCCGGCGATACAATGACCTGGTATTGCTTGAAGTAACCGCCAAAAGAATTTATTTCATTCACCCCGGCAACGCTTTTCAGCTGCGGGGTAATCACCCACTCTTGAATAGTTCTCAGATTGGCCAGATAGGATTTTTTTTGCAGGGGGTCCGCCGGTATTTTCCCCTCAAGGGTGTATTGATAGATTTCACCCATGGCCGTGGCGATCGGTCCCATGGCAACTTCAACGCCTTTGGGTACCTTTTCCCGGGCTTCCGCCAATCGTTCAAATACCAACTGCCGGGCAAAATATATATCGACATTATCTTTGAAAACGATGGTCACAATGGACAGCCCGAACTTGGTGACCGAACGCATTTGTTCGATATCCGGCAAACCACGCATGGCCATCTCAATCGGGTAAGTGACATTTCTCTCAATCTCTACGGCCGATAGTCCATCGGCGTGGCTGACGACTTCAACCTGGATGTTGGTTACATCCGGAAACGCATCAATCGGCAACTTTAAATATGAATACAATCCGGCCGCGATGATTAAAAGCGAAAGGAAGATCACCATCCCTTTTTGCTTTAACGTATAGGCAATTATTTTTTCCAGCATTAGTGTGCATCCCCCTCAAGTTCGCCTTTTTTGAGTTCCGATTTCAGGGTGAAGGCGCCTTTGACGGCGACCCCCTCGCCTTCCTTGAGTCCTGCCGTGACTTCCAGGCTTTTTCCGATTGTCCTGCCGACTTCGACATCCCTTCTTGCGAACTTGTCGGGAGCAACCCGAACGAAGACGTAGCGTGACGCGCCTTCGATCTGCACGGCCTCTTCCGGAACAGCAATGAGCCGCTCGCCCTTAACGTTTCTTGTTTCAATCAGGACGGACGCAAACATACCGGGCTTGAGCAGGCCGCTTGCATTGTCGATGGTTACCCGCGCTTTTTCGGTTCTTGTCTTTTCATCCACAACATCGGCAATATAGGATATCTTTCCTTGAAATACCTTATCCGGAAAAGCTGTGACCGATACCTTCACGCCTGTGCCGACCCTGAGGCGGGATATATCTTTTTCATAGACATCGATCACCACCCAGAGCGTTGAGAGATCCGCCACCATAAAGAGCGTTTTTTCAGGGCTGACAACCTCGCCCTGGGTAACCGCCTTTTCTATCACGACGCCGCCGACCGGTGATGTAACCGGCACAAGGGGATGGCTGCCGTTGCCCTTGGTTGCAGCAAACTGCGCAACATCGACGCCGACAAGCCGGAAACGCTCCTTTGCAAAGTTAATATCCGCCTCGGCCTCGTCCAGCTCCTGCCGGGCCTTCAACACATCTTTCTCCGGCGATATCTTCTTTAGAAACAGGGTTTCCTCCCGTTGGAGACTCTTCCGCATCAGCGCTACTTTCCCCTGCGCCTTGCGATAATCGCTCCATATCTGATCGAGCTCCACGGAGTCGAGATAAGCAAGAGCCTGTCCCGCCTTCACCCTGTCACCCTGAGACGCGATAATCTTTACAGCCTTTCCTGTTACCCGCGGGCTGATCTTGGCGGCTCTGTCCATGTTCATCTCGATTGCAGCCGTCGCCGTGATGGGGACTGCCGCTTCTTCCAGGGACACCGGTTTGACTTCAATCCCTGAAGACGTCTGCATGTCCTGCGACAGCGTGACGACACCATGCTCTTCCTTTTTTTCATTTTCATTATGGACGGATTCCTTTTTTTCCGTCGCTACTGCCGCCTTTCCATCTTGTGGCGCTTCTTTTTTTCCGCATCCCACAATCAGGACGGTAAGTCCCAAAAGAAGGAAGATACCCGCAAGCAGTCCCTGTTTTGTTTTATTTCTATTTTGTTTGATCATTTCAGTGTTCCCCCTGTGGTCTTTTCTATTGCATTCATCGCTAACTGTGTTCGGGTCTGTGCTTCAATATAGGCAAACTGAGCCTCAATCGTATCCTTCTGCGCCAGCCGTACTTCGAAGAAGCCGACCTTGCCTTCCTTGAAGGCCAGATTCAGGAGATTCAAATTTTCAGCAGCTTTTACAATGATTTCTTTTTTGAAAAGGGTCAGCTCTTCGATGGCGGTTGAAAGGTCGCTGTATGCCTGCTCAACTTCGCGCTCTATTGTTTTTTTCAGTCCTTCGGACTTAATTTTTGCGCCTTGAGCTTTTGCATGGGCTTCTTTTTTCTGAGTCTGCTTCCGGTCAAAGAGGGGAAAGGGAATGGATATCTCCAGCCCTACGGCATTTCTCAACTCGTCGCGGTCGTAAAATCCGGAGAGCGTTACATTCGGGATGACTTCCTTTCTTGCCAGTTTTAGCGCGGCTTCGGTTTTCTCCACATCAAATACGGTTGCCTTGGCGTCCGGCCGCAGGGTAAAGGCTTGCTCCTTCAGGGCTTCTCTATCAGGCAACACCGGCGCTTCTAAAGGCAAATCACCCTCAAGGGCAAAAGACCGGTAGGGCGATAACCCGAGGAATCCCTGTAAGGCGAAAAGCGCTTCCCGGTGTTCCCTCTCGTTCAGGAGGAGTTCTCTTTTGGCCTTACTCAACTCAACTTCGGCCAGGTTCACATCAAGACCGGATATGTCGCCTGCCTGAAACTTGATCTTTGTGTAACCGAGCAACTCTTCTTTCAGCTGAACAACCTCCCTGGCCAGTCCGTTTTTCTTTTTTAAGGCCAACACTTTCGTAAACGCGTCTTTCACATCCGAAATCAAAACACGTTCCCTGTCCTTGATTCCGGCTTGCACGCGGGCAAGCTCATTTTCAGCCACCGCAATCCTTGAACTTCTTTGACCTGCGACTTCAAATTCCTGGGAGAGTTTGAATCCATAGTTTGTGAACGCACCGCCGCCTTCCTCCTCCGGTCTATCCTTTTTCGAGATATTGCCCCCGACCGTCGGGTTGTTGATGAAAAGAAGCCGCGCTTTATCAAGCTGGCCATGGGCGGCGCCTTCTTCGAGCCGCAGTGCTTGGAGGTCGGGATTTTGCTTAAGGGCCTGTTGCACGGCCTCATCGACCGTCATCGGATAAGCCGGGGCAACCAGAAAAAGCATTAAAAACATCGTAATCATAAAACGTCGCATTCATTCACCTCGTATAAGAATAATGATGTTAGATGCAGGTATTTCAGCAGGATTTAAGTAAAAAGCCGGTGAAATGTCTCTGCAAAGAAATGACTTAAACGATGGAATTCTGAGGCGGTTTATCTATGGAATAATGAAGTTCGGAAATCATGGGCAATGCGCGTGGACTATCGCATTGAGCTACGATGATATGCAGATTTGAAGAAGATACTTCCGTACCCATGAGGACATTGGCACAGATCGAGCAGAAAGATTGATGACCCTGCTCGGTAGCAGTATTTGATTGCGTCTCATCTTTCTTGGAATAGCTCACATCAATGTGAGAGGTCTGCATGTGGCTGATGGTTGTCTCGCCCTGAAAAGGCACATGACCCGCACAGTCGACGCAGACCGCACAGTCGAGCATAGGCGTGCAAATGTAGAAAAGCAAAACGGCATAGGTGATTAGACTTTTTGATATTTTCCGTCGCATTCTTTTTCTACCGGTTTTTAACTTTCCAAATCAATTTTCTAAAACACGAAAACGCTTCACTTTGCCGCAAAAACACTATGGTTGTAGTCACTGCTGTCCAAATTACCCCGTTTGAAAAATAATATCATTGAAAATATTGC
>CAYGNV010000118.1:6299-7596 GCA_964351355.1 uncultured Smithella sp. | reverse complement strand
CCGCAACCGAAGGACCTGGCCGAGTGGGAAGCATGGATTAAGGTTTCCAAGGCCCAAAAACCCGAGGTGGGTGGATAATGGCTTTTTGGGCGGCACAGCCTGGACCCCAGGCGAGAGCGGTTTCATGTCCGGCTGATTTTCCGTTTTTTGGTGGATCACGCGGCGGTGG
This sequence comes from uncultured Smithella sp., assembly GCA_964351355.1. Lineage (GTDB taxonomy): Bacteria > Desulfobacterota > Syntrophia > Syntrophales > Smithellaceae > UBA8904. The sequence continues at coordinate 7,427 of CAYGNV010000118.1, read as the reverse complement.
AAAGTCTGATTGCCTGATAGGTCGGCACCTGACCGGAGTTGAGCGGTACGGCTCACAATGGAACGGCCTGATTGTCCGGCGCAAGTATAAAGATTTCGCGGAACTGAGACGGCGATTTGATGAATTGATCGAACATGGACTCCCGGCTGAACGGATCGGCGGCGATCAACAGGTCAACAGGGTCACGTTTAAAAAGGGCGGTAGAATTACAATGCCTGCCATTTCACAGCTCAAGATGGTCGATGATTTTGTGGGCCACCAATACACAGAAATTTCAGTTGACGAGTGTACCACATTCCCATTTTTTATCCAGATGGTCAACAAGCTGAAGGGCTCTCTCCGCTCTCCCCATGGGGTTCCATGTCATATGTTCGGGACCGGTAACCCGGGCGGCCCAGGGCATAATGAAGTCAAAGAATATTTCAAGCTGGGGAAAGAGGGGGTTCCACCCGAAACTGTGATGTTTGATGAGGCCGGAGAATCCCGCATTTTCATTCCCTCGTTTCTTCATGACAACCAAGTGCTGATGACCAATGACCCGAAATACTGTAATCGACTTCTCTCCATCACTGATGAGGCATTGCGGAAAGCCTGGATTGATGGTGATTGGGACATCTACATCGGTCAAGCGTTTCTACTCCACAAGCAACATCATATCATCGATCCTATCCCCATTCCCAGCTATGCCCAAAAATACATGACTTTCGATTGGGGATTCGGCAAGCCCTTCTCAATCGGCTGGTGGTTTGTTTCGTCTGATGACACCTTGTATCGGTTTGCGGAGTGGTACGGATGGAACGGGACCCCGAACCAGGGAATGAGGTTGGCCGATTCGGAAATCGCTGATGGAATTCGGGAGAAAGAGCGGGAAATGGGGTTCGATAGTCCAAGGCAGTTCCTTCGGCTTGCCGGGCCGGATTGTTTCAACAAAAAGCCTGACTACAAGGGCGGCGGTCAAGGCCCGTCCACAGCCGAAGTTTTTGCAAGCAGGGAGGTTTATCTTTCCCCGGGTGATCCCACAAGGACTCTTAAAATCCGGCAGTTCCGCGAACGACTCAGACTTGATTATTACGAGAGTGGAGCATTGAAGAGCAAGCCGAGAATTAAGGTTTTTAAAACCTGCAAGCA
>CAYGNV010000118.1:0-6199 GCA_964351355.1 uncultured Smithella sp. | reverse complement strand
GCAAACTGAACTGATTCCGAAAGCTGGGGATTTGCGGGTTGGCCTGACGGTGTTCGGGATTCTGGATGAAATCCTGAAGCACCGGGATTCTCTGGGGCTCCCGGACAAGTGGAACAAATATTACCAGTTGCGCCGAAACAATCACTGGAAGAACAAGTCCGCTGCAAGTGTTTCCCTGGTATCCGCCAATCTGTTGGGCTCCCATCACACGAAAACCGTCAACACGCTCACTGACAACAATCCCACGTTTGACGCTACCATCGTCGGGCAGATCGAAAACGAAGAACAGTTAAAAACGGTAATCCGCTTGTGTGAACACTGGTGGAACGATCAGGAGCAGCAGCACGTCCTGGAAGAGTCGGTATCGGAAGGTGAAATCAACGGAACAACGATTGAGAAGGTCTCTTTTAATATTGAACTTGAATATCCCTATGGGGAAGTTGAAGTAGAGACCCTTAGCCTGTTCAATTTCGGATGGTATCCGGTGAAAGCCAAGAAATTGCAGAAATGCGAAGCGGTTCTCCACTTCTGGCCGATGTCCGTCCGGGAAGCCCGAAGGCGTTGGCCGAAATTCGCTGATAAGATTGTTGCAGACGATGAGTACATCAAGGCCATCAATGACCAGCGGAATGAACTGACCGGCGCGAAGAAGGAAGATCAGTCATATCTCACGAAGATTGCCAATGTCGTCAAAGACCTGATTTCATCTAAGAGCATCACAGGGTCAAACGAAGAAACCGTGGTTGTAGAAGCCTGGGTCAAGGATTACTCCAAGGATAAAGACGGGAAAGCTCTTTATACCGGCAATATCCGCCGGATTCAGTGCGGGTGCTGCGGAAATGTCGTGTTTTCGGATATGAGCAACCCGAGCATCAATCCGGATATGCTCGAAAAGGCCATCAATTGCTACCTCTATGACAAGTTCCCTTTTTCTGTCACGCCATCGGTCACAGATCCTACCAGCATGTATGGTATGCCGGACTATGAGCAGTTGGAAGCCCTGAATATAGAAGTCAATAAGACGATCAGCCAGATTACGCTCGTGAAAGACAAGGGCTCCACTCCTAAATTCATCAACCCCAAAGATTCTGGGGTTCACAACGATGAGCTGACCAACTATCCCGGCATTATCAACCCCACGGATTCATTCAAGGCCCAGGCCCTCAAATACGTCGACCCTCCACAGCTTGACCCGAATATCATGGCTGCCCTGGATATTTACAAAGACCTGTTTTTTACGATTGCCGGAACATTCGACCTGGAATCCGCTCAGACACCGGGCCAGAACGTGATTGCGTACAAGGCTATTGCAGCCATTCTGGAAAACGCTGCCCGTATGCTCCGGGGGAAAACCAGGAATTACTCTAAGATGATCCGGGAGCGAGGCCGGATGTACCTTTCCCACGTCCAAAACTGGTACACCGAGGAACGGTGGATTTCATTTTCGGATGAGACCGGCAATCAACAGGCACTGCCCGTCAAAGGCCAGGACTTGATTCTCCCGATCAAGCTGACCGTGGTGAACGGGTCCACCATGCCAAGGTCTCAGATCCAAAAACGTGAAGAAGCCATGGCCATTGCAGATAAAGGCCATATCGATTCCGAAGAACTGCTCAAAGCCCTGGACTGGCCGGATTACAAGAATGTGGTGAAGAGGATGCAGGCCGGGCCGCTCGGGGATCTGTTCAATAAACTGATGGGGGTAGGGGTTCCGGAAGAGCTGGTCCAGTACTTTCAAGAACTGGCACAGATGAAGGATGAAAAGGAAGTGGGCCGGGCCGTCAAGTCCGGTGAAGTTCCCCTTTTCCCGGATGTCATCCAATCAATGATGGGAGAACAGCCGGAACCTCAAGCTGATCCAAGCATTGAAGCCGATGCACAACTGAAAAACGCCCAGGCGCAAAAGACCATCGCTGAAATGGAGTTGGTCAGGGAGAAGATCCTCACCGAGCGGGTTTTGCAGTTGGTCAAAACAAAAGGGGTGGATTTCGATGAGGAAAAGCTGAAGATCCTGAGAGCCCAGGTTGTTGCAGAGATGGAAGCCAAGGGCCGGGAACTGGATAATAAGACTATCGAAACCACGGCAAAGGCGAGCGCCATTTCATCATCTGAGAAAAGCAAGGTTCAAGGCCCGCACCGAGAGAAGGGCTTGCAATCAAATAATCAGGAGTAACGGCCATGCCATTGATGGATCTTTTTAAGCCCGAAAAGAAAAAGCGTTTGCTGGATTATGTTTCCACGGTCAAAAGCGATCCGGCAAAGAAACAAACTGTACCAAGCAAGACCATGAGCTATTTTGAATCCGGCAAAAACAAGAAAAAAAGGTATGACCGCCTGGCTGGTATCGAAGAATAAGGAGAAGCCATGCCTGTTTATGACCATCTATGTAAAAACTGTGAAACCGTCACCGAAAGCATTCAGCCCGTTGAAAAGAAGTACATCAAATGCCCTGCCTGCGGGAAGCGGGCCGTCCGGATTATCTCATGCAATGGCGTTTATACCGGCAATGATGATGCAGCCTGGTTGAAATCGGTCCGGGAAGTGGTTGAGAAGAATTCCGGCAAGCCCCATGCGGAAGAGTTCTTGAAGAATCCAACCCGTTCCAACCTCAAAAAGTGGATGGACAAGGAGAATTTGCGGCATCTGGAGCCCGGTGAAGGCAACCGAGACCCGAAGCCCTGGAAGCCGGACGCACGGTTTACTGATAAGCTGATGCAGAAGCACATGGAACGAAACGCAATTACTCTTTACCGATAACATATTTTGTTTTAAAATGCAGACGATTGTAAAAAATAAAATTCAAGCTGATATCGAAACGGTCTTTGTAAGCATCCGTGAGATACTGCTTAAAAAACATCAGGAGAGATCCAATGTAAACATCACATTTAGCGTTGATATGGTCAATGGCGGCATTGGCCCTGTAAATGCTGATATGAAAGAAAAGATATCCATCAAAAAGTAAAATCGGATACGATTTAGCCCCGTAAGGGATACTGAAAAGCCCGGTTGAGAGTGGGAAACCATTCTTGGCCGGGCTTTTTTTATTTGGCGCTACCGAAGATTCGCCATCTTCACAACCCAACGAATGGAGACACACCCATGCCAGAACTTCAAACGACGATAACAGACGCCGGGGCCTCGTCAGCAGCGGTAAATCAGATCGATGAAGGCAATGCCATTTTTGGTGCAGGCGTTTTTGAAACCATCGGGATTCAAGAGCCTGCCAAAACGGAAAAGCCTGAAGATCAACAGCAAACACTCGAAGAAAAGGCGGCAGAAGAAAAGACCGATGAAAACGCCCGATATGACCAGATTCCGCGATTTCAAGAGCTTCTTCAAAGAGCCGTTGCGGCGGAAACGAAGCTGCAAATGCTTGAAAAAGGATCTGGCCAGCAGGACGGCGGGAAAACCGAACCAGGGGAGACGAAGAAAACGCCTGAAGAGCTTGGCTTTAAAGACATTTCCGAGATGGATGCTCAGGAAATTCAAGACTGGATGGACGAAGATCCCAAAGGGTACGCGGCAAACCTTCTGAAGCAGGCCAAGCACGAAATCAAGCAGGAAATGACAGCCGAGACGACGGCCAAAACTCAGGAGCAGGAAGCGGAACGGCTCTATCAATCCTATGCGGATTCGAACCCTGATTTTCTGAAAAAGTGGGAAGCCGGAGAGATTCAAAATTTCATGGCCAAAAACCCCGGCGCCATTGCTGCCCATATCGCCATGTCTACCGAGGATCGTATCAAAGAGGCCGTGGCCAAGGCCGAAAAGGACACGGAAAAAAGGATTTACGAAACGCTGAAGGCGAAAGGTAACGCCCAAAACCTCAACGCAGGTCCGGCAGGTCCCGGGGCAACCCATGTGGCCGATTCGGACGAACTCAAAAACCCAGACAAGTATGGCGGGGCCGACAAGGTTCTTCTCGATAGAATGTTGAGAAGGATGAAAGGTTCCTCCACATAAAGGAGAACAATTATGGACGTAGCATTGAACGTAGTTTTATCTCAGATGGACGCCGTGACCAACGATTATTTCATGATCGAAGATGGTAAAGCGGCGGATTTGTACTTTCAAACCTCTTTTTTGCTGAATTATTTCCTGAAGCAAAAAAAGGGAATCTTTAAACGCCCTGATGGTGGACGGGATATCCGGGTGCCTTTCCGTTACGATGGCAATGAAGCCGGTTTTTACCGCAGAGGCGGAACTCTTTCTTCGGACAAAAGAGACGCGATCACCGCTGTCTTTTTCAGATGGGCGCATGCCTACGGCAACGGCACCATCTACCGGGTGGATGAGCTTGAGAATGCCGGAGCTGCGGCCATGATCAACCTCGTTAAGGAAGAGGCGTATGGAGCCCAAGAATCCATTACGAAAGCGCTGGCTGAAAGCATCCATGACGCACCTTCCGGAAGTACCGAAAGAGTTACCGGTGTTCGTGCAATGTGCAACGAAAATGCGGACCTGGATTATGGCAATATCAGTGAAAACGATGTGGCCGCTCAGGACGGAACCAAGCCGTGGGCAGGGTATGTTGATAGCACGGGTGCGGCCATTACCCTGGACATCATTCGGAACCTGAAAACGGCTGCGGATTACGGTGGGGGAAGCAAGGAAGAGCCGGACCTGATCGTTACGACCAAAACCCTGTTCAACAAGATCCAAAGCATTCTTCAGCTCCAACAGCGGTTTACGGAAAAAGAGTCCGAGCCGGTGAAAGCTGGATTTACCGGAGTGCGTTTCGAGGGGAGCGATATTTTCCCTGACCGCTACATGCCTTCCGGGTGGATGTATGCCCTGAACTCAAACCATTTCGGGTTTGCAGTCCATCAAAAAGGCATGTTTGTCCGGACGCCGTGGGAAGTCATTTCCAATTCCGCACAGGACAAGACCTTTAAGATCCTGTTCGATGGCAATACGATTTGCAACAACAGGCGGGCGCATGCGGCTCATTCCGCGCTCACTGCCTAATCCAAAAACATAACCTCTTTATTATAAAGGAGACAAAAACATGAGTGGGAACAGACCTCAAAAAACACACGGGTGGAACCAGGGCCTTTATCAGACCTCTTCAGCCCAAAAAGAAACACTTGGCATTAAGCGCGTGACGGATGATGGAAGGACTTTCCGTTACGCGCGAGCAGGGGCTTCGGCTCTTTCTCCCGGAAAACTTGGCGTTGCTGCGGCTATCGCGGCGGCTCACCTCAATGAGGCCATTGTCGCGGCTGTGGATGCCGGGGAAACCTGTCTTACCTTGACCGTTACCGCAGGCACCGCCATTGCGGAGAACGCCCTTCGGGGCGGCCAGTTGCAGATCAACGATGCAGTGGGAGAGGGTCACGTCTATGGCATTGAGAGCAATTCAGCCCTGGGTGTAGCCGGAACCGAAATCGTTATCACCCTGGCGGACCCCATCAAAGTTGCCCTTACAACGGATTCCGAATTCACCCTGGTTCACAACCCCTGGAATGGCGTTGTGGAATCTACCACCCTTGGAAAAGCTTGCGGTGTTCCTTTGGTGGATGTGACCGCAGCTTATTACTATTGGGCTCAGACCGGAGGGCTCGGAATCGGCTTGATGGACGGGACCCCCGCTTCCGGATCACTGCTCCAGCAATCGAATGGGACCGCCGGGGCCATGGAGATCTATGCCACTGGCACCATTACTTACAAACCCGTTGGAGAGGTTTTTGGAACCGCCGGTGTATCTGGGGAATACCAACCCGTTGTTTACTGCATCGACTAAGACCTTCAACCAATAAAAAGATAGCCGCCTTCACACGGGGGCGGCTTTTAAAAAGGAGTTATAGCCCATGGGACTTGAAATCACCAATATTGAACGGTCCTTACTCACCAATAAGCGGATTCATTTTGCTGATTTGGCGTTTGACAGCGCGTATCTGTTCGGAGGAGAAACCTTGACCCCGAATATGCTGGCTTTGTCATCCCTGGATAGCCTGATCATCAATCCGGTTAAAGGTTTTTCATTCGAGTATGACCGTTCCAATCAGAAGCTGAAGGCGTTTAAAACCGCTCCGCCTATTGTTATAGAGGAGCAGCAAACCATCGCCAGTAATGCTATCACCCTGAATTATCCGGCTGCGGCCATTCTTCAGATTGCCACAGCCACCCAAAGCCAAATGCTGATTGAACCATCCGACACCCTGGCGGCGAATGAATGCCAGCTCGCGGCGGCCATGGC
>CAYGNV010000117.1:0-7606 GCA_964351355.1 uncultured Smithella sp. | reverse complement strand
GACCCGCGAAAATTCAGGTCAAGAGAACCTTCCTTCTGTGAATAAACATAAATAATCTCGAATGCAGGCGTGTGAGGCCGACGATCAAACTCGCCATCCACCCACTCGATGTTTTGCTGCGAATAATCTTCAGGATAAGCGAAATAATAATCCAGATTACCCCGACGGAAAGGTTCTACCACGCAATTGTTTCCCCGACCTTCAGTGTGATGAAAGTAATACCGTATCAACTCTGCCAGTTGCTTAAGGCTGGCCTCGTCCACCGACGCTTTGCATTGCGGCAGGTTTTTTCGCTTGCGCCAAAAAGGGAGAGAATCTGCATGGTAGAAGCGCGTTGCCCCCTTCCAGAAGGAATTGTGATCCAGAAAGGTGATCATTGCCCGTTCATAGTGATTGGATAATGCCGACAACTTTTCCACAAATGCCTTAAGATCATCCGGGGTTTCCTGCATTTGCCATTCTGCCTCGTTAATGATCGCCAGGAATCCCTTTTCGCAACTCATCTCATAGATATCCCGAAACGCAGCATCCATATCGCTGCGCTGATTAACCGGCAAAACCAGCCATGCTTGAAACAGTTCGTCAGGCTTGCCTTCCTTCATCGCGGAAAAGCCTATATCGCCAAACAACCCCCGTTCATTAAAGTAGCGAGCCAGCAAAGCGTTCGGCATATGCCTGAAGAAGCTTTTCGTTGAATATTGCCCGGTCATCTGATCTCCTTTCTGCTGCTTATATGATTACAATAAATTGAGATGTTTTTATGCCGCGACCGGTTTTTTTCTGTAAACGTTCAATCCAATTTTTACGTCATCCTTTTCCGGAATAGAAATATTCCCTTCCGTTGATGCAATGATAATGGTCTTGCCTGATGATGACGGGCCGAACTCTTTGGTCACGTCAACCTTGATCGTCAGGATATCGCCTTCCAGTTTCATTTCTACGTTTTTCATCTGTTGCCCTCCTTGATAATTTCCTGCACATCAACCCTGAATACGGATTCTGAATGGTCAAGATTAATGATGCGACCCGGTTATGCATTCAGTTAATTGCACCTGTCCCGCTATTCATTCATGGTTCGGTCAGCGTGATCGGTCCGGCCTCTCTTCAACGATTTTTCCATCCTGCACAACAACGACGCCGATGCCCGCCTGTCCGGCTCTTTGTCCTGCCTTTTGAGCGGCTCGCTTCAAGGCGACTTCGGCATTGATCAAGTCGGGATCGCGTTCCTTTTGTTTTTCGGAAACATCAATTTTCCTTGCGCTCATGGGTTCTCTCCTTCTTTGATGAGAATAGGCGTTGCAAACGCAAAACTCTCATGCCTGCGAACATGGTCATAAATTTCTTCCAGCATCAGCCGCACGGCTTTCATGGCGGCCCGACCCGGATCAAAGGGAGCGAGGCCCGCGGCAATCAAGTCCGCATTTACAAAAATGGGGCAGTCCGCTTCGTTGGGCAAAAACTCTTCGGCAAATGTGGTTTTGCCTGCACCGTTCGGTCCGGCGATGATGAGGATTCTGCTTTTTCCGCTTTGCTTCATTTCAGCGCCTCTTTGCAGTAAATTACTTTTAGCACTAATTGTACCTGTCCCATTTTTTCTCTCAAATATTTTTTCCGATTATTTTTTGGGCATTCTTCTGCTATTAAAAGTTAATCCCCTTCTCTATAAAACTAAAATAATTCTTCTCATTAAAAATAATATGATCCAAGACAGCAATGCCCATTATTTGTCCAGCCTGCGCGATTTGTTTCGTAACGGTAACATCTTCCTCTGACGGCTCAAGAGAACCAGCGGGATGATTATGCGCCAGGATAATCGCCGATGCGCGATCCATCAAAACATCCGCAAACACCTCCCGCGGATGAACATGGCTGCGATCCGCAAGACCAATTGTAACCACACGGATATTCAATATTTCGTTTGCGCCATTTAAAGACACGCAAAGAAAATGTTCCTGTTTTCGGTCGGCATAATGCCTTAAGAGCGAAACAACATCTGATGGTTTCTCGAAAGTTATTCCTTCTTTTTGAATTCTCCGCCGCACAAATTCAAATGCCGCCAATATGATGGAAGCTTTGGCCTTGCCAACACCGTCAAACTCGACCAAATCATCTATTGTTATCTCCATCCCTTTTTTGTCGATTATCGCAATGATTTTTTTGGCCAATGATAATACATCGAGCTTCCTCGTGCCCTTTCCCAGCAATATGGCCAAAAGCTCCTGATCGGATAGCGCCGCCTTACCCTTGAGGCAAAGTTTCTCTCTCGGACGTTCCTCCACTGGTATATTTTTCATTCTTTTCTCTGCCATGTTACACCGCCATTTCCAACTCATAGTGAATTACTGACAAAGCCATCGTATCAAATATTGCCCCCTGATCAGTATACTTCAAATCACCAAGTTCTTCGTAACGGCCGCGCGTTTCGTATGCATCCTGAATGAAATAATTGACCTGCTTCGGATATTCATGTTCAAGGAAATATCGATCCGCCCGATGTGTCGTAACCGTTTGGCGAATGCTCTCGTCTTGCTTCTTTTCATCTATTACTTCGCGGATAATAATAGCCTCTGCATCACTGATTTTAAATTTCTCCCTTAAAGATTTAATCATATCATCAATAGTAACCTTCTTCTGCGGCACCGGGGTTTTCTGGCCTTTGCGGTTGACAACTTTTTTTGCGCCTGAAAGTTTGATGACGCCTTCATACTGAACGCTGGCTTTTACAACCTGCGTTTGTTTGATGCGCTTCATAAGCTCAGAAACGCTGCCCTCTTTAATAAGCTGGGGACCGGTGTAATCAGCGAAGGCGGCAAACACAGCCAGAGCTTCGGAATATGAGAAGAAGCAATGGAGGAAGTGAAATGTCTTCACGAAGCGGGCAAGCAAATAAACAAAGGACTTTCTCTCTTCAAAATCCAGAACCCTTTCCTGAAATCGTGTACGCAAGGCCGCAACAATGCTTTGCGCATGTGCATCTTTACCTGCGGCCACCAAAGACACAATCTGCCTTGCATCATCCAGATTGAAAATATTCTTCGCCATTATCTCATTATAAAGACGAATACATGATTCCTTGTCCGGCTCTTCAGGAGCGAACGGCGTTCCCTGTCGGTATTTTTTGAAGGCCTTGATAATTTCGTTTGCATTATTTGTAAAGTCAACAACCACAACGTCATTTTTCCCCTCGCATGCGCGATTCAACCGCGATATAGTCTGCACGGCCTTGCGGTCAAAAACGGGTTTGTCCAGGAACATCCCCGCCAATAACGGTTCATCAAACCCTTCCTGAAATTTATTGGCTACTACCATCAAACGATAGGCGTCCTGCTCAAACCGGTCTTCAATAGCCTCACCGGAACCTAACTCATTAAGAGCGGATTCGGTAATCAGCGCGTTGGTCTTGGGATGAATAAATTCAGAGAAAGCATACAATACTTTGTAAGCGCTTCCTCTTTCACGCAGTTTGTCCTTGATAATCCTATGATAGATGAGTCCTGCCATACGGGAAGATGTCACAATCATCGCTTTGGCTCTGCCGCCAATCAGGTCTTTGATAGATTCCTCAAATGTCCTGATCATGACCTCGGCTTTATACTGGATAAGCCCTTCATCCTGATAAGCCACATTCTTTAACGCTCTGGACACAACCCCTGCCGGAAACAGTTTTTCTTTTTCCTCATTATACGATGGCACAAAAGAACAATGAAGATTATAGAGCGTCTTGAAAGAAATAATACTTTGCGCCACATCAACAATGTAACCTTCTTGAATCGCTTCCGCTTCTGTATAGCTGTCAGCGGATTTGCCGAAAAGCTGAACTGTTGCTTCGGATGGCGTTGCGGTAAAAGCCACAAAAAGTTGATTGCGATCATTGGCCTTAATAATCCGAGCAATCTCGTCTTCCAAATCCTCGAATTCGTCATCTTGATCGGGATCTTCATTATTACGGAAGGGCAAACGAATGGCCGTAGCCAGCTTGCCTTCCTGGGAACGATGCGCCTCGTCAATCAAAAAACCAACCTGCAATGTTTTCAAATATGCATCGTTCTTTATCTGTTCAAGAATCCAGGCAAACTTCTGCTGTGTGGTGACAACAATTGACTTTTTATGATTCAGATAAGCTTTTAAGTCAGCGGACGACTTGGCAATGCCAATAACTGATTTGAGATGAGAAAATTTATCAAAATCATCACGTATATTTTTATCCAAATTCTTTCGATCTGTAAGAATAAAAATCATATCCAGCATTTTTTTATTTGTTACCGGATGGTACAGGCTATGCAGGCGGTCAGCCAACCAGCAAATAGACAATGTCTTGCCGGAACCCGCTGAGTGGTCGATTAAATATTTCTTGCCTACATCGTTAGTGCTCTCATAATGAGAAAGAATGTCTGCTGAAAGCTTACCCACCATTCGGGATTGATGATAACGGGGAAAAATCGTAAACGGCATTTTAGCAGCCGCTTCTTCCTTTTTTTTCTCCGGACAGACATAAATGAGATAGAAGGATAGATATTCCAGAATAGAATCTTTTGCCAATGCGTCACGATAAAGATATTCAACCGGGTACTCGCCTTTCGTCTGGGCTTTGTTTGCCAGTCCGGCATTATACCAGCGGAAATTTTCTTCCCGTTTCGGATCAGTCGCTATCATGACATCGGAAGTGTCCGCGGCAATATACAAAAAAGGCAGTTGGAATATTTTGTCCGAATGATCCCGACCGGCAAACTGACTTACTGCGTCATGGACAGTTTGATTTTTTTCATGCTTGAGTTCGATGACAATAATGGGTAGGCCATTGAGGCAAATCACAAAATCCGGTCTTTTGCCTGTTTTGATTACCAGCTCCGGGTAAAATGAAATCCTGTTTTCAGGATAATGTTTGTTTGCTTCGCTTTCCGCTGAGCGCGGCTTGGGATAAAACAAACGGAATGTAATGCCGCGCACAGACAGGCCATGCCGGATTAAGTACCATAAGGGCACTTTTTCCAAATCGTCTCGCAGAGCAAGCATAATCTCTTGCCCGGCATCGGTTCCATAATTTTCTTCGAGTTTCTTAAAAGTCTCTTTCTGCGTTTTTCGCAAGAAACCGATCAAATGATCTTCCGCGATATAATAATGCCGATCCGTTATATCGGCATCTTCCAGAAGGGCAAAGGAATGCTTCTTGAGAAAATATTTGCAGACATGCCGCTGAAACTTTTTTTCCGGCCCCTCAAACATTTATCCACTCCTTTAAGTCTTGATCGGTAATCCTTCTCTTACCCGTAACGCATTCGTGAATTAATGCTTTTCTATAACCCTCAAGATAACTAATTTGTTTATTAATATTAGCAATTAGCACCTTAAAATCTTGACATTGTTTATCTAAATAAATCGATATTTTATTTTGCACTTCAAATTTAGGGCAAGGGATAAGAAATACTCGAAATTTCTCTCTCTGCAACTCAATTTGATTAGTTGCCCCTAAGGCACATACTTGCTCTAGCATCTCTCGTTTATCATACAAAAAATAATGCAAATACTTGTTGTGAAGCGTATTAGGTTGTCCTCGAACTATCGTGACATGTCCGTCAGCAATGTAATCTTCTTTATTCAAAATAAAAATACATGACCTTCCCAAGGTACCTGTCCCTGTGGAGTTTACTAACAAATCACCTTGAGCAAGCTTTCCTTTAAAAAATGTGACATCCTCACTTTGATGGTATTTAACATTTTCTAACTTGAGACCTTCGTGATATATGCAAGCTTGATTAATAACTTTTACCGTTCCATCATCATCATAAACTGGGCTATTCCCGCGGCAAATATATGAGATAACAGTTTTCAACCTTTCGACTTTCCACCCTTTGGGGATTTTCCCTATCCACTCAACGCCTGAATCTACAAGCTCTACACTATTATCAAGCCCTTTAGTAACGGCCTTATGAATAATCGATTTGCGTAGATCTTCAAGAATTGTTAATTGCTCTTTCTTAATCTCAAGTACTTTATCAATGGAGTCGCACTGCCGTTCCAAAAAAACCGCTATTCGTTTTTGTTCTGGCAAATCCGGTAAAAAAACTGGCGTATATTCAATAAATCTTGTTGAAACCCTTTTTTGTCCTGCTGCTCCGGTCATATTTTCTGCAGCATATTTGCGATACTCAGGATCAAATGAATAGTAATATAAAAACTTCCCATCGATCAAATAATTTGGTCGCAAAACATGGAACTCTGTACTTCCGAACGCATACTTTGTTTTTAATTTCTCAACAAACGCGCCTTTGCCATTCTCCATGCAAGGCGTTATCTTTGCAAAAATCACATCACCGTCTTCAAAATTGGTCAACCCTGAGGGAATAATCTCATAATCTTCTGTTTCGTAATCATTAAAATCACCTGTCTCTGTAACAGACGCCATAGGAATAACAGAACAAGCTTCTCCCATATTAGGTCCGTTACCTGAACAAGGTGGCGATACACGCACAACTTCCTTCAAGCGAAAGGGTCGCCAATCCATTGGAATCGTCGTTAACCATTTGGCCTCTTGTAATGCATATTGTTTTTTACTTAACATCACTGAACTATTCCAATTTTTTGATAAGATTTATAGCTTCCCGATCTAAATTCTGAAATTTTTGCAGCAATTCTTCTGCTGGCTCTGGTGCTTCATATTTGTAAAAAGATTTATTTGGTAAAATTTCATACCCCAATTGCGGTCTGTCCTCCCAGCGAATAATCTGTTTGGCGATTTCCCGCTTTAGGAAAGTTTCTATGTCTTCGCCATAGGGAATATACTCATCATCTTCAACATAATGCGGATGGGTATATTGGGCTTCAATTATCAAATTCTTCATAAATTCCTTTAATTCTTTCTTATCCAAATCAGACTTATCAAATGTTTCTATTATCGTGGCTTCAAGCATTTCAGCAAATATGTCATCCAGTTTTAGCGTAAAATTTATCTCTTTGGTTTCGCCATCACCAGTCGCTTTAAGATTGAATTGAATATCCATCGCATAAAACTCCTGTGCTTTTTTGACATTGGCCGGAGTTAATGGTTTTTCAAACGGCTCAGTTATCACGACCGGTTTATCTTGTTCATCGGTCTGCCAGAAAACTACTCTCACTTTATGATAGGCAAATTCCTTGGTATTGAATATCTTGACGCTCTCATCCTTAGCGCCATCTTTCCAGGCATTTTTGTAGCGATCTTCTATCCAGGTACGATGCTCATCCAACAAACGGTTGCGCTTGCTGCCAAACGACTTTGGTTCTTTGTCGAATTGCTTGCGCGCATCAATCATCATAACTTTGTCTTTATGCGTTTTGGGCTTTTTATTGGTTAAAAGCCAGATGTACGTGAATATACCCGTATTGTAGAAAAGCTGATCGGGCAGCATGACGATGCAATCAAGCCAGTCATTCTCCAAAATCCAGCGCCTGATTTCGCTTTCGCCGGAACCGCAATCGCCGTTGCTTAGCGGGGAACCATTAAAGATGATGGCAATCTTACTTCCACCTTCTTTCTCTGATTTCATTTTGGCAAGCATGGTCTGCAAGAAGAGAAGCGCACCATCAGTGGTACGCGGCATGCCCGCTTTGTAGCGAGTTGCCGCATATT
>CAYGNV010000116.1:4782-7626 GCA_964351355.1 uncultured Smithella sp. | reverse complement strand
ACATGGGTTTTCAAATCCACCGGGGTCGGATGATCGCTCAGGGCCAGAATTCGATAGTCACCGAATTTGCTGATGTTTCTTAATATCGGTCCAATAATTTTTTCGTCAAAATGCTCAATCGCCAGTATTTTACCAGGGGCATTGCCCTCATGTCCCATTTCGTCCGGGGCTTCCAAGTGGAGAAAAACAAAATCCATGAACTTCAGTGCGTCAAGCGCCATGTTCGCCTTACCTTCATAATTAGTGTCGATGTAGCCGGTGGCCCCTTCCACATGCAACCGTTTTAAGCCGGCGTAAACACCAAGACCATGGAGCAGATCAACAGCCGAAATCATGCCTCCTTTGAAATCATATTTCTGGGTCAACGGAACAATCTGTGGTTTTCTACCCTGCCCCCACAGCCAGATAGAATTCGCCTGCTTCTTACCATCCGCCAGGCGTTTGGCATTGACTGGGTGGTCCTTTAAAATCTCTGCCGCTTTTGCAGTCAGTTCATTAATATCGCCTGCGTAATCTCCCTGGGGAAGATATTGGGCAATGGCCTTGCCCGGAATGTCATTCGGCGGCGTGGTTTGCGGAGAACCAGCGGGATTGCGCAAAACAAGCAAATGGCGATAGCCAACGCCCGGAAAAAACTGCACGTCGGAAGACCCCAGCTTTTTTTGGACGTCCAGAATGATTTCCCTGGCCTCAGCAGAAGATATATGGCCTGCTGTAAAGTCATCCATGAAGGCCTGATCAGATCCTTGATCGCCGATGCTGACCAGATTACAGCGATAAGCGATATCATTGGGGCCGAGGTTGATGCCCATGCTGGCCGCTTCCAGCGGACCACGGCCAGTGTAGTTTTCAACCGGATCGTATCCCAGCACGCTCAGGTTGGCCACGTCGGAACCGGGAGTGAGGCCCTGCGGAATAGTATCGACCAGTCCCAGAGTTCCTTGCGACGCTATCTGATCAAGAAATGGGGTCAGGGCGCATTCCAGCGGGGTCTTTCCGCCAAGCTGCTGACTTGGATAATCCGCCATGCCATCACCCAATAATACGACATATTTCATAAGTTTTCCTTTTCGTGTCAATTACAAGTCATCTTCAATGCGAATAAGAATGGTTTTATCCCGAACAATATCGAGCTTGTCAATTTTTTTCAGCGCTTTACGCACATCCTTTTCTTTTGCTTTATAGGTCGTCATAACTATGGGAACGGGCCCTGCTTCTTCTCTGGCCTTTTGGATAACCGTTGCGAGACTGATGTTATTCTCTCCGAGAATGCCGGATATTTTTGATAAGACACCTGGACGATCGAGAACGGAGAAGCGGAAATAATACTTGGTCTCAATATTATCCATCGGTATCAGATTGATATCTTTCATGCCCGTTTCATTAATAGATCTGAGCGGCACTCGGCCGGAAATACCTTTCAAAACATTACGGGCGCTGTCGAGAATGTCGCTGAATACGGCGCTGGCCGTGGGCATCATGCCCGCACCCTGGCCGAAAAGAAAGACCGGACCGGAGGCGTCTCCCACCAGATGAAAGGCATTGTAGTTCCGGTTGACATTCGCCAGCAGATGTCCCGAAGAAATCATCGTCGGGTGGATTCTGGCCTCCACCGCATCACCTTTGAGCCTGCCGATTGCCAGCAGTTTAATCCGATATCCCAATTCCCTGGCAAAAGCGATATCTTCACCGCTGATTTTTGTAATCCCTTCCAAATAAATATCCTTGAGGTTGACTTTTTTCCCGTAAGCGAGCGACAGAACAATCGCCATCTTATGTGAAGTATCAATACCTTCAATGTCAAAAGTCGGATCGGCTTCAGCAAAACCAAGCTGCTGGGCTTCTTTTAATACAACATCAAAGGATTTTCCTTCGTCGGTCATCTTGGTGAGAATGAAGTTACAGGTTCCATTCATGATGCCGACAATCGAATTGATCTTATTGGCAACCAGGGATTCTTTCAGTGTTTTAATGATCGGGATCGTTCCGCCGACGCTGGCTTCAAAACCGATGTCCACACCTTTTTTTTGCGCGGCCGGAAATATTTCATTGCCGTAAGTTGCCAGCATAGCTTTGTTGGCAGTAACAACGTGTTTACCGTTTTTTATGGCTTCCAGCACAAAGGTACGCGCCGGTTCGTAGCCGCCCATCAGCTCAATCACAATGGATATTTCCGGGTCATTAATAATTTCACGGGCATCGGTCGTGAGCAGATTTTTGGGAATTTTAACGTCGCGCGGTGATGTGATATTAATGTCAGCAATCTTCTTTAAAACCAGTTTCGCGCCGAGCTTTTGTGCAATGAGCTTTTCGTTTTGCTGTAGTAATTTGACGACACCGGTACCGATGTTGCCTAAACCAATCAAGCCGATAGAGATATTTTTCATTTTTTCCACTTTCAATGGTTACCTAAAACAGTGTAATACCGCCTTGCGATCCAATTTTTAATAGATGATACCTATAACAAATCCCGTTGTTTTGTCAAACAGATATGATTCTCTTTTGAGAGTTTAATCAGATTTGCAGACTCCGTTGTTTTAAAGAGATGGGAAACGTTTGTCAGTTGATTAATTGCCTTAATACATCGTCGTGCAAAGGGGTGGGAACCCCCGCTTCGCGACCGGCTTGGCAAAGAAAGGTGGTCAGCGTATCTATTTCTGTCTGATTGCCTTTTTCCCGGTCCAGTTGCATGGATGTTTTTAAATTGTGGCCAAAACGCGCAACCATCTCCATCGTTTTGTCAACTGCATTTTCCGGCAGATCAATATGGCGTGCTTTGGCCACTGCGGCAACTTCCTGCATCATATCCCTCGCCTTCTTCTTAAGCGTGGAATCCTCAAAAAT
>CAYGNV010000116.1:0-4682 GCA_964351355.1 uncultured Smithella sp. | reverse complement strand
CAGGCGCCGTCCTCCTGATGGATAACACCCGGCTTTTCAATGTGGGTGATGATATAGACACTGCCGGCAATGATAGTCGCTTCGGGAAGCTCGGTCCGCAGCCTTTCAGCGCTGTCCACACCGTTGAGCAGCGAAATAACGATTGTGTCTTTGCTGATGTTCGCCTTTAAAGACCTGGCTGAACTCTCCAGGGAATAACTTTTGACACAAAAGAAAACCAGATCGAATATGCCGGCTACAGCCGGATTATCCGTGGCAATGTTCGGCCAGGCGATGTAATCGCCCTCACGAGTTAATAACTGCAATCCGTTTTGCTGGATGGCCCTGAGATGCTCGCCCCGGACGATAAAAATGATTTCATGCTGCCCGGATGCCGCATACTCCCTAGCCAGTTTACCACCGAAATATCCCCCTACCCCGCCGATACCGACAATTGCGATTCTCATCTATTTCACGCTCTCCTCTGTGATTACTTACCTACGGATGCCGTCAAGCCGGCTTTTTCGATAATCCTCTTCAATTTATGAATATGTTTTTCAGCGGGCGCTTCTCCATCAGGGAAATAATAAGGCTTACCCAACTGTTCGCATTTTGATTTCCCTCCTTCATGATAGGGCAGCAAGGAAATCTTTTGCGCATTAATCTCCTTACCCAACGAGGCAATCTTTTTTATGTGTCCCTCGGAATCATTGAATCCGGCAATCAGCGGGACTCGCAGCCAGATATTATTCATCCCGGCAGCCTTTTGCAGGTTTTTCAGAAGAATATTATTTTGGATACCTGTTGTTTTCTGATGCATGCCGGAATCAAGGTGTTTTATATCAAAGAGGATTAAATCGACAAAACCAAGTACCTTCTCCATTTCCTTCCATGAACCATGTCCCATTGTCTCCAGGGCGGTGTGCAATCCTTCTTTTTTGCATTCAGCCAGTAATTGGCCAACAAATTTACTTTGCGATAAAGGTTCCCCTCCGGATATCGTTACGCCGCCGCCCGAATTTTTGTAAAATAGTTTGTCCTGTATAACTTCATCGATAACTTGCTTGACCGTCATGTATTTTCCGCATCGATTCAAAGAATGATAGAGACAGCTATCAACGCAAAGCAAACATGAATTACATTTTCTCCAATCAATCTTCCTGCCGGTTTTTTTTGTGATGCTGATTGCCTCTTGCGGACAGACCGCAACACAGGCGCCACACCCTTTGCAGTTGATGTCCCTTATCAGAAGTTCGGGAAGGAAACTTTGTGACTCCGGATTTGAGCACCAGAGACAATGCAGCGGGCAGCCCTTCATAAAGACAGTTGTTCTAATGCCCGGACCGTCATGGACACTGAATTTCTGGATATTAAAAATCAGTCCATTTTCTTCATTTGTCACGTCAAACTCTGCTCCGTCCTGGCAATAATGTGATCCTGCAGGCCTGCGGATAAATCGACAAAGTAGGCGCTGAATCCGGCAACTCTCACGATCAGATCGCTGTATTTTTCCGGTTTGGCTTTCGCTTTCAGCAACGTTTCCTTATCGACAACGTTAAACTGGATGTGAGGAATATTTAACTCTTTCCATGTTTTCAGATAGCTCAAGAATGCCGGCTTTAAATCGTCTGTAAAGAATTTAGGAAGAAACTTCTGGTTGAGCAGCTGATTAAATGTATCTACCGTGCTGATCTTGGAAACTGATTTAAGAACAGCTGTGGGACCTTTTTTATCTCTGCCCGGTGCAGGGGCCAGAGTCGAGTCGGAAAAAGGCTCTCCATCCACCCGGCCATCGGGTGTGGCCGGCGTATCAATGGCTAAGCCGTAGGTTGCGGATACAGCGCTGCCGTCGCCACGGTGAGAAAGCCCAAACCTGTCCTTGACACTTTCCATGGCGGCCTCGCCTCTGGCCTGCACATCACGGGCAATCAAATCGGCATAATCGTCATCGTTGCCGAATTTCGGAGCGTTAAGACAAGCCTGTCGCATATCATCACGGCCTTCCCAATTCTTGTCCATAATTTTTATCAATTCCGGAAGACTGATTCTCTTATCATCAAAAACAACTTTTCTGATGGCGGTTATAGAATCGGCTACATTGTTTCCGCCGATCACCTGTGCAAAATGATGAACCATCGAAGGATAAACCCATTTTCTGCACTCCTTGCCCTTTTCGATACAGCCATCCAGGACAGCCGAATAGAACGGACGTGGACAATACTCGGCTAAAATTTCATTGTTGATTCTTTCGAGCTGTTCTATCTTGTTGGTGAAGAATCTGACCTGCTCGGCATAGGCATCAAGCACATCTTTCCAACTTTTGAAGCTAGCCGGATCAGGAGTTCGGGCCCCGTGCTGCTCTCCCGTTTTAGGATTCACGCCCTGATGCAGAGCCCACCAGAGACACTTCGGCAATACAAAATAACCGACCGAGCGGCGCACAATATTTTTGCCGGGGATTTCTATATACACACAGCCGGTAACCGCATATTGTTTTGCGTCATGCGTTGGAACCCCCCATCTTTCCAAAAGCGGAATGAGCGCTTCATCATTGAAAAGCGAAGGATAGCCAATGCCGGTCTTAATGCAATCTACTGCCTTGGAATAGACATCGTCCGGCGTACCTTTATGCATTCTTAACACGATGCTTGGTTCAATCAACTTTAAAGTTTTGGCCGCTTCCATGGTTAAATAAGTTAAATCATTGGTAACATCTTTTCCGTTTCCATCAGTGCCACCGATGGTTACGGCCTGCAATGAAGCTACTCCACCGTAAACGGAACTTACTGTTGGGGAATAAACCAGCCCTAGTTCGTTTAGTTTTATCCAGAGGAGTTGCAGAATGCCCAGGGTTTCTTCTTTGTTGATTCTTCCTTCTTTTAAATCCTTTTTATAAAAGGACCCGAACAGGTGATCTATTCTGACGCCGATTCCCAGCGTGGAATATTCCAGATAGCGGACAAGGTGGATAAAATAGAAAAATTGTATGGCTTCAATAAAAGTTCGTGGTGGATTGGCCGGCACCCATTCACACGTGGCGGCAATTTCTTTCAAAATCTTTTTCCGTGCAGCATTTTTTTCTTTGGCGGCTGAACTTTTGGCCAGAGCGGCATAGCGCTTGCCAAAATTGATCACTGCTTCCAGAGAAATGATCACAGCCTCCAGAAAGTCTTTCTGTTCACAATAATCCGGGGGAATCGTTTTGCTTATCTCGGTAATTTTATCTTTTGCTTCCCTAATGACGCCATGGAGGCCGATCTTAAACAACTTCTCATAATTGGGGATGCCCAACTCGGATAATTGACTCCAAAGGAATGTTCCTTCATACGTCCAGTATTTTTTCAAATCCTCCGGTAAGGCGGCCTGATGACGGTCGCTCTGAGATTTACCATCCCAGTATTTGCAGAGTTGATCCAGTTCCTTTTTCCCTTTCTTGTCGAGAAGTGTTTTACCGGCTTCGCTATTAACAAGTCTTCTGGGTGATTTCCAGTTCTGGTCAATCGGGTGATAGATTCCATTGGGATCCGCTGTTTGATATCCGACGATCCGCTCATAATCTCTTATGAAAATGCCCATTTTATTGAGCACATTGGCCAGTGCTCTGGCGCGACGGAGTACCATAGGTTGTCCGTCGGTTTCTTTGTATGATTCCGTCATTAAACGAGATCGCTGTAAATCCAGCCTTATTTCCGGTCGAAACATCCCTCGCTGGGAATCATCATCAATGTTTCCCCGCTTGATATTGCGGATGGCGCGGCTGACAACTTTTTTTCTCAGTTTTTCTGGTGATACTCTTTGCACAGGCATTTTATTCCTCGCTTAAAACTCTTGTTTATTTAATTCATTCAAGAATCACAAAACTCCTCGAAATCCCACCCATTTTCCATAGCTGACCAGCGCCGCCATGACATCGGCTGCCTCGTACGGCATCTCGTAGCACACGCTGCCGGCCTGCCCGATGGCGTATAACATATGCGCTTCCTGCTCGGCGGATGCAATTAGATGTTCGGATGCAACAACAACGGGCTTTTCGTATTTCCGGGCCAAACCGCGCAGATGCTGTACAACCTCGACCGCGGCCCGAACAAGCGCATCTCCCCAGGCTTGCCCCGCACTTCCTCTTTGCATCAGCTCCTCCCGGGTGAACTTCAGAGCCGGCATCAGGCCGATGTAAATTACACCGTCCACGTCCGGGCTGGCCAGCACCGTCTCTACAACACGTAAGACATCTTCGGGTTCGCTGCCCGCCACCAGATCAACCGGATTGCCCCTGTTCCACCAGGCCGGAAGAAAAGCATCAAGCCGTTTGATTGTTTCATCAGGGAGATTTGCCATCTCCAGGCCCAGAGACACGCATTCGTCGGCGGCCATGACCCCCCATCCGCCGCCTGCCGTGATAATGCCTATTCTTCGTCCCTTCGGGAGCGGCTGGTTTATAAATGCGGTGCCGACATTGAATAAATGATGCAGGTTTTTCGCCCGGAGAATTCCTGCCTGTTTGCAGATACAGTCAAAAATCTCATCGTTGCCCGCAATCGATGCCGTGTGGGACATTGCCGCTTTCGCGCCGGCCTGCGTTTTGCCCGCTTTGTAGGCCACAACCGGTTTTTTCTTCGTTACCTCGCGGACAATGCGGTAGAATCTATCGGCATCCTTGAAACCTTCAATGTAACAGAGGATGACGCTGGTTCGGGGATCATCCG
>CAYGNV010000115.1:6191-7631 GCA_964351355.1 uncultured Smithella sp. | reverse complement strand
GTCGTCACAGCTTCTCCATGATAAAATTGCCGAAAACCTGGCCAAACAATAATTCCCCTCAAACCCAGAAAAGGCCAGACCTGCGCTTCCATGAATAAAAAACTCATTTTCGGCATAGTGCTTGGCATTGTCCTGATTTACTTCTCGGTCAGGGGGATCGATTTTAATGAAACGATCTCTCACCTGAAGAAAATCAACCTGGGTTATGCCGCCTTATCTCTTTTCTTTATCGTTTTAATGCAGGCTTTGCGCTCCTACCGCTGGGGTGTTATCCTAGAGCCACTGGAAAAGATCCCTCAGTTTACTCTCTTTGCCGTAACCTCCGTTGGATTTCTCGCTATTGCCGCGATCCCGGCCCGTATTGGCGAACTGGCCAGGCCATTTCTGATCTCACGGAAAAGCTCCATCAAGATGTCTTCAGGTCTGGGCACCGTAGCTATTGAAAGAGTTCTCGACTTTCTTTCCATTCTTATTATTACTATATTTATGTTGCTTATGTTCTGGCAAAAGCTGCCTCCCGAGATGATCATATCGATAGTTCTATTTTCCATAATAACGCTGATTATGATTTTTTTTACGTTGAGTTTAGTCTGGCACCGGGAAAAAGCGGTCATAGTTATTCAATGGGTTATTCGTAAACTCCCCAAAATAATCGCTGATAAGATGGATCCCCTGATTCACCACTTCATTGACGGCTTTGAAGTCATCAAAAACGTAAAAACATTAGTGTATCTTTTTTTTCTTTCGGCAATCGTCTGGCTTGTGGATGTCGTCGCCATCTATGCTCTGCTTCTGGCCTTCGGCTTTGACCTGCCGGTTCTGGCAGCCGTTGTGGTCATGGTGATCCTGATTGCGGGCATCATGATCCCCACCGCGCCGGGCTTTATCGGCAATTGGCATTACGCCTGCATTCTGGGATTGAGTTTATTTGGGATTGCCAAACCGGAAGCCTTTTCCTTCGCCCTTGTCTATCACTTCCTGTCTATGGTTGTTTTGATCGTCCTGGGTGTTGGCTTTCTGCCCTTCAATAAATTTTCCATTTCCGACATGACCAAGCAGATGAATAAATAAGAGGCAATGGGCTAGAGGCGATAGGCGATAGCCTATTATTTTTCGTCCTTCGTTCCTACTTTCAAACTCTTGAGTTTTTTATGCAGATTGCTGCGCTCCAGACCGATGGCTTCGGCTGTTTTGGAAATATTACCGTCGTACTCTTCAAGCTTTTTGATAATAAACTGTCTTTCAAAATCCAGCCGGGCGTCTCTTAACGAATCACTGACGGTGGATGCCTCCGGTGTCAAAGCGCTTTGCTCCGTTTTCATATTGAGTTCAGGAATGTCATCCGCGCTGATTTCATTGGACGGCGCCATAATAATCAGTCTTTCAATAATATTTTTCAGTTCGCGGACATTGCCGGGCCAGTTATGCGCCATTAATCGT